>JAITAP010000192.1 GCA_031284065.1 Prevotellaceae bacterium | reverse complement strand
TTGGGCGTTGAAAAATCGGGGCAATGGGTAATAGAATTAGGCGCAATATCAGGTCTTGGGTTAAATCCGTTGAACGCTTGGAGTAGTACCGTCCGATATACAGCGTCGTAATACTGCATGTTGGCGCACAGCTAAGCAGATTTGCGCCGCCGGAGAAGTGAATAAAATTTGCGTTAATCTGTTTAATTTGCGCCCTCTGTGTGCTAAAACAACCAATTTGAATCGCTACCTGTTTCCACTCCGGAAAATTTTTTGTACATTTGCCCGCTATTCTTAATTAGCCCTAATACTTTTTGCATGGCAAAGAAAGAAACATCGCGCTATATCCACAAGCTCCGAAACAAGTATCGGCTTATTATCTACAACGACATAACGTATGCCGAAGTCTGGCACATGCGGCTTTCGCGCCTCAACGTGCTTACCTTTTTCAGCACCATTGCGCTAATAGTGGTAGCGGTGGTGGTATCCCTCATCGCCTTCACGCCGCTGCGCGAGTTCATCCCCGGCTACCCCGACAGCAGAACGCGGCGCAACATTGTGCAGAACGCGCAGCGGCTCGACTCTCTGGAGCAAAAGGTGCAGCGCTGGGCGCTGTACAACGACAACCTGAACCTCATACTGTCGGGCAAGGATCCTGTTGACGTCGAAGACGCCAGCGATACAGCCCTGAGACAGCGGTACAATAGCATAATGGTTGCCCACTCCATTGACGACTCGCTGTTTCGCCGTCAGGTGGAGGAGGTGGAGCTGCAAAACCTGACCATGCTGAACTCCAACGAAAATTCGCCGAGCGTGGGCAACCTGCACTTCTACCCGCCTGTACGGGGAAAAGTAACGAGCGCCTTCAGCCCGCAGGAGCAGCGGCTTGGCATTTGCATAGCCTCTGCCCCCGGCAGCGCGGTGATGGCTACCCTCGACGGAACCTTGGTTGCCGCCAGCTGGACTGTCGAAAACGGGTACGTGATAACCATTCAGCACGAGCTGAATATTATCACCGTGTATAAAAACAACAAGCAGCTCTTTAAGCAGGCGGGCGCACGCGTGAGCGCCGGAGAAATTATTGCCATTGCCAACGCAGACGCGGTGGAGTTTGAAATTTGGAATAGCGGCACGCCTGTAAACCCCGAACAATACATCGTTTTCTAATGAAAAAGCGCATTGCCATTCTTGGCTCTACCGGCTCTATCGGGACGCAAGCGTTGGACGTGATAGCGCAGCACCCCGACAAGTACGAGGTGGAGACGCTCACGGCGCACCGCAACGTGCAGCTGTTAGCCCGGCAGGCTGTTCGCTTTCAGCCCAACGCGGTGGTCATTGCCGACAGCGCCGGGTACGGCGAGCTGAAGGACTTGCTTGCCGGCCAGCCCATCAAGGTTTTTGCGGGGAGCGAGGCGGTGAACGAGGTGGTGCAGCTGCCCGGCGTGGACGTGGTCATATCGTCGCTGGTGGGGATTGCGGGGTTAGCGCCTACCATCCGCGCGGTGGAGGCAAAAAAGCAGGTGGCGCTGGCGAACAAGGAAACGCTGGTGGCGGCAGGCGACCTCATCCGGCAGCTGGTGAAAAAAAACGGCGCCGCCATCACTCCGGTGGACTCGGAGCATAGCGCCATATTTCAATGTCTGGCGGGCGAGTGCAGCCCCATTGAAAAAATTTACCTCACCGCGTCGGGGGGGCCTTTCCTGCACGCAAGCGCGGACGAGCTGGAGCGCGCCACGCGGGAGCAGGCGTTGCGGCACCCGCAGTGGAGCATGGGCGCTAAGGTTACCATCGACTCGGCAAGCATGATGAACAAAGGGTTTGAGGTGATAGAAGCCCGCTGGCTTTTTGACCTGAAGCCCGAGCAGATAGAGGTGCTGGTGCATCCGCAGAGCGTGGTGCACTCTATGGTGCAGTTTGCCGACGGCAGCGTAAAGGCGCAGCTGGGAACGCCCGACATGCGCATCCCCATTGCCTACGCGCTGAGCTATCCCGAAAGAGTTCCGCTCAACGTAAACCGCCTCAGCTTTGCCGAAACCCCCAACCTGACCTTCCAAAAGCCCGATACGGAGAAATTTCGCTGCCTTGCGCTGGCTTACGAGGCGCTGAAGCTTGGCGGCAACGCCGCCTGCGCCGTCAACGCCGCCAACGAAGTCGCCGTTGATGCATTTTTGCACGACAAAATAGGCTTTCGGGATATTGCCGAAATGGTGGAAGAGGGATTGCAAAAAAACGACTTCATAGCGCAGCCAACGCTGGAGGATTACCTTGAAACGGACAGGAGAATAAGAGCGGTGACGCTGCCGCGACGCAAAAAGCGACGCACGGCATGAATCCACTCAAGCGCTTGGCCGGCGATACGGCAATTTACGGGTTTAGCACCATCGTGGCGCGCCTCATCAACTACCTGCTGGTGGCCTACCACACGCGCGTGCTCGACAGGGCGCAGTACGGCGTATTCACGGAGTTTTACGGCTACGCAACCTTTCTTTTGGTTTTGCTCACCTACGGCATGGAAACGGGATTTTTCCGCTTTGCGTCCCGCTCCAACCAGCGCCCCAACACGGTTTTCAGCACCTCAATGCTGTCGCTGCTCACCACGTCGATTTTGTTTTTTGGCGCGGTTGCGCTCAACCTTTCGGGGCTTAGCGCGTGGATGGGCTACCCGGACAACCGCTCCTACGTGCTGCAAATGGCGGCAATACTGGCCATCGACGCTTTTACGGCAATTCCTTTTGCCCGCCTTCGCCTGCTGCGCAAGGCAAAGACCTTTGCGCTTTTCAAGCTGCTCAACGTGCTGTTTTACGTGCTCGTCAGCGTGCTGTTCTTCACGTTCCTGCCCCCCTACCTTGCGCAACGCCCCAACTCGCTTCTGCTTCGCTTCTTTTCACCCGAAGTAAGCGTGGGCTACATATTCACCGCCAACCTCTTGAGTAGCTTGCTGTCGCTGGCGTTGCTGCTGCCCGTCATTTTGGGCGTTAAGCTTTCGTTTTCGCCGGCCTTGCTCAAAAAGATGCTTGTTTACTCGCTACCCCTGCTCGTTGCAGGCCTGCCGGGCATTGCCAACGATTACCTCGACCGCGTCCTGTTCAGGCATTTCTACGCCGACCCGTCCCTTGCCCTCGACCAGCTGGGCGTGTACGGCGCTAACGCAAAGCTGGCGGTGCTCATGGTGCTCTTTGTGCAAATGTTTCGCTACGCCGCAGAGCCGTTTTTCTTTTCGTACGCCGAAAAAACCGACGCCCGCCCCATTTTTGCTCAGGTTATGAAGTATTTTGTTATCTGCGCCATGTTTATATTTTTGCTGGTTTCGCTTAATATTGATATATTTGCACTTTTTACCGGCAAAAGTTTCCGCGAGGGCATTGGCATTGTCCCCGTAATGCTGTTTGCCAACCTCCTGCTCGGCGTGGTTTTCAACCTGTCGATGTGGTACAAGCTGTCGGAAAAAACAAAGTATGCCGTTTACATTACCCTTTCCGGCGTGGTGGTAACGGTGCTTGTTAACGTTATTTTCATTCCCCGCTACGGCTACCATGCCGCAGCGTGGGCGCACTTTTTCAGCTACGCTGTAATGCTGCTCGTCAGCTACGTAATGGGGCAAAAATTTTACCCCATACGCTACGACCTGAAAGCTATCGGCTTTTACGTTTTCGCAGGTTTGGCTATTTACGCTATCTTTGCATGTTGCCAACGCTTCGATTTGGGGTTTGCTGGTAAAACCGCGCTCTCCGCCGCGCTTTTGTTCGCCTACCTTGCCGTAGCAATTTTGCGTGACGGAAAAGGGTTGATACGCGCCTACAGGCAGCGCAGCGCCGGAGGATGAAGCATTTTACGCTCTAAAAAAAGGTTTTCATACCCCCCGCAGGGACGATACTTTGACCGCAGGCTAAAACCTGCGGAGGCGCACGAAGAACGTGTAAAGTCCCGCAAGGGACTTGGTAGATTTTAAGGCGACATTTTTTAACCAATTAGCTATCAAATATATAAAAATAAAACCGTAACTTAGCCGGTCAATAGTATAAAATTATATCAGGAGAAATCATAATTATCCGATGGAAATAAAAGTTATTAATACCTCAAAATATCCCTTGCCGGAGTACGCCACCGAGTTTTCGGCAGGCCTTGACTTGCGCGCCAACATAGACGAAGATACCATCCTCAAGCCCATGCAGCGGCTGCTTGTGCCTACGGGCATTTTTATTGAGCTCCACGACGGCTGCGAGGCGCAGGTTCGCCCGCGAAGCGGGTTGGCGTGGAAGTTCGGGATAACCGTAGTCAACGCGCCGGCCACCATCGACCCGGACTACCGGGGCGAGCTGAAGGTGGCGCTGGTAAATCTCTCAACCGAAATTTTTATGCTCAAGCCCGGCGAGCGCATTGCGCAAATGGTAGTTGCCCGGTTTGAGCGCATCCGCTGGAAGCCCGTTGAGGCGTTGAGCGAAACCGCGCGCGGAGCCGGAGGATTTGGGCATACGGGGCTGGGGTAACAAGCTGTTGAATTTTTATTTTGTTTGCTGAACTTGTGAGCCGTTTAAAAAACATATTTTTTCTTTTTTTCCTCAGCTCTGCCATGCCGGTAGCGATTGGGGCCAAGCTGCCAACGCCTCCTGCGGGCGAACGGAAGGTTGTGCCCGAGCGCAGGCGCATGGAGCAGATTTACTTTTTTTGCGAAGGAAAAAAGCGGCTCTTGCTTGGCGAAACCAACGACGCGGCGTACTGCTTCGAAAAAGCCATCAAAGCCGACCCGTACTGCGACGCCTGCTACTACGAGCTGTCCAACATCTACGCGCTGGCTAACCGGCCTGTGGAGGCGCGCCAGCTTGCCAAAGCCGCCTACATGCTCGACTCGGCAAACGTATGGTACACCCTGCACCTCGCGCAGCTCTGCGCAGACGCCGGTGCGGACGCCCGGTATTTTTTTAAGAAAACCATTGCGCAAAATCCCCAAATTGCGGAAGCCTACTACGGATTGCTGACGCTTTACGACGCTCAGGGGCTGTACGAGGAGGCGGAGCAGCTACTCATGCAGCACAGGCAAAAATTTGGGACAAGTGAGGCAAACGTACTCTCCATGCAAAACATTCTGTTTAAGCAAGGAAAAATTGGCGAAGCCATTGCAGAGGTAAAGCGGCTGACCGCCCTGCACCCCGACGTGCAGCAATACCGGCTTTTGCTTGCCGAGCTGTACGGCGCTGCCAAGTCCGATTCGCTCGCTTTTGAGGCAATTTTGCAGGCCAAAGAGCTCGACTCTACCTCGTATGAGCTTCAGGTAACCTTGTCGGACTACTACCGCCGCACGTCCAACTTCAACGGCTACTTTCGCAGCCTGCTGCTGCTGTTCTCCAGCGAGGCAACCCCTGCCCTGCAAAAGTTGCAGGTGCTGGCCTTCTTGCAACGCTTCCCCTCCGTAGAGCACGACTACACCGCTACGATAGATTCCCTGTACGCTTTGGCAAGAGCCGTGTACAGCTACCGGCAGGAAGAACTTTACGCTACCTACCTTCTTCAAACCGGCAGGTTGGAGTACGCCCTCAACGTGCTGAAGCTAATAACGCTGAGGGGCGAAAATGACGAATCTTTGCGCGATGTAATTTTGAATGGACAAAAATCGCGGTTCTTTTCTACCTACGCTGGCGAATCCATTGCGTTCTACGAGGTGTGGCAGCTTTACCTGGATTTATTGATTAGCCGTCAGGAGTGGGATTTGCTGCTGCACGAAGCCGACGGCTACGCCCGGGTGCTGCCCGACAAGTACAGGGCGTTTTTTGTAAAGGGAATATCCTACTTTCAGCAAAAAAATTACCCCGACGCACTCAACGCTTTCCTGCAAGCCAAAAAACACCACGCCGCGCCCGCCGACACCGCTTTCTTGGTGAAGCTCTACTCCTCGCTGGGCGACGCTTACTTTTTCCTGAAAAAATACGCTAAATCCGATAAATACTTCGACATGGCGCTCCGCCTTGACGCTGCCAGCTACTCGGTGATGAATAACCACGCCTACTACCTGAGCCTGAGCAACAGAAAGCTGAAAAAAGCGCTGAAGCTGAGCAAGGCAACCATCGACGCCGAGCCCAACAACCCAACCTACCTCGATACCTATGCGTGGATTTTGTACTGCATGGGAAAGTACGCCGATTCAAAGCAAATTTTTCGGCAGGCGCTGGTAAAGGGCGGCGACAAAGAGCCGGTGATGCTGGAGCACTACGGAGATGTGCTCTACAAGCTCAAGGAGTATAGCAATGCCCTGATTTATTGGCAGCGCGTAGTAGAAAGTGGCGGCGACTCGCCGCAATTGCAGGAAAAAATAAGCAAAGTAAAGCAGTGAAGCATATTGTTGCCATACCGGTGTTGATGTTGTGGATAACCTTAACGTCTGCGCAAAATGTCGTTCAAAACCTTGAGCGGCAAAAAACGCAGATAGAAAAGGATATTGCCTACACCAACTCGCTCATTAACCAGACGCAATCGGAGCAAAAGGCAAGCCTCGACAACCTCAGCCTCATTCAGGCCAACCTTGCCTCTCGCCGGCAGTACATTGGGGGAATAGACAAGCAGCTGGCAACGCTCTCGGTAGAAATTGTGGCCAAGCAAAAAAAAGTAGCCGCCCTGTACGACGAATTGGCAAGCCTCAAAAAGAACTACGCCAAAATGCTAAACTTTGCCTACCGCAACCGCACGCCCTACACGCAGCTCATGTTCGTCCTGAGTAGCGACGACTTCGATCAGGCTTACTGGCGCATTACCTACCTCAAAGCCTACTCCACGCACCGCATTAATCAGGCAAAAACAATCTCCCGGCAGAGCGAAGAGCTGAAAAGCAACCTCTCGGCGCTCATGGTAAAAAAGACAGAGCAGCAGTACTTGCTTAACCAAAAAACCATAGAGTTGCTCGCCCTGGACGCCGAAGAAAAAGAGTACCAATCGGCCATATACGCCCTGCAAGCCAAAGAAACAGAGCTGAAGCGGGATTTGGAGGCAAAGAAAAGGCAAGCCGCCCAGCTCAACACGCAAATACAGGCCGCCATTGCCGAAGAAGCTCACCGCGAAGAAAAACGCCGGCGCGAAATTGAAAAGAAAAGCAAGGAAATAGCGGCAAAATTTGTAGCCGACGAACATGCGTTGACCCTCAAGTTTGAGAAGCAGCACGGAAGCCTGCCGCCTCCGGTGGCGCGAAGCATTGTGGTAACCCATTTTGGAGTTTACGAGCATCCGGTGCTCAAGGGAATTAAGGTTACCAGCAACGGCGTAGATCTTTCCACCACCGACGGCGCAGTGGTATCCGTTGTGGCGGATGGCGTTGTGCGCAGAATATTTAGCACAGGTTCGGCAACAAGCGTACTCGTTCAGCACGGGCTGTACTATACGGTTTACACGCACCTCAAAGGAATTACCGTGCGCGTTGGCGACGCTGTTCGCGCAAATCAGCCCATTGGCATGGTCGCCCCCGCGCCCGATAGCCCCCGCGCTGTCTTGCACTTTGAGCTCTGGAAGCAAACCGCCAAGCAAAACCCGGAGGAATGGCTTTCCAAAAGAACTTAGCACGACGATAAAACTCAGGAAGCAGCAATGGCTACAATTCGTAAAATCATCCACGTTGATATGGATGCCTTTTACGCTTCGGTTGAGCAGCGCGACAACGAAGCCTATCGGGGAAAACCTGTGGCGGTGGGACACCCCGACCTGCGGGGAGTTGTGTCGGCTGCCAGCTACGAGGCGCGGGCTTACGGCGTGCACTCGGCAATGCCGTCCGTTACGGCAAAAAAAAAGTGCCCGAACCTGATTTTTGTTACGCCGCGCTTCGACGTTTACCATGACGTATCCCTACAGCTGCGCGCCATTTTTCTGGAGTACACCGACATGGTAGAGCCCCTCGCGCTGGACGAAGCTTATTTGGATGTAACCAAAAACCATAAAAACATTCCCTCTGCCACCATCATTGCCAAAGAAATTCAGCGCAGAATTTTCGACGAAACAGGGCTTCGGGCTTCCGCCGGAGTGTCGTACAACAAATTTTTGGCAAAAATTGCCTCCGACTACAAAAAGCCGAACGGATTTTTTGTCGTTTTGCCCCAAGACGCCGAAAAGTTTATTGAAACCCTGAAAATTGAGCAGTTCTTTGGCGTTGGAAAAGTAACGGCGCAGCGAATGCACAGCTGCGGTATCTTTACCGGCCGGGATTTAAGGCAGCGCTCGGAGGCAGAGTTAGCCCGTACTTTCGGAAAAATCGGGCACACCCTTTACGGGCAAGCCAGAGGCATAGATTTGCGCGAGGTAACGCCCAACCGCATTACAAAATCCGTCAGCGCGGAGAGCACGTTCCTACACGACAAGGATTCGCCGGTGCTGCTGAACGTGGAGCTCTACCACCTCGCCAACGAGGTAATGCAGCGGATAAAAGAGGATGCGTTTTTCGGGAAAACCATCACCGTAAAGGTGAAGTACGCGAACTTTAAGGTCATTACGCGCAGCAAAACGTTTCCGTGCAGGGTAACCGACTTTCGGTTTTTGTGGAATGTCGCCAAAGAAATCCTGCGGCAGGTAGATTTGTCGCAGCAAAAGGTGCGCCTGCTGGGGCTGGGCGTGAGCAATGCGGGCGACGAGCCGGAGAAAAAGTACACGCAGCTGGAGCTGAATTTATTTTGACTGCGCGCGCCGCGCCGAATGTCGCTACGAATTGGGCGCAGGGCAAGAAAGCGTACTTTTGCAGAGATGACAGCCACCCTTTTCCAAGCGCCATTACTTGGTTTGCTGTGGCATAAAATCAGCTATGAATTGCCCGTTGGCGATACGCCGTACTGC
>JAITAP010000150.1 GCA_031284065.1 Prevotellaceae bacterium | reverse complement strand
ATAAGGCCTCTGACAGCCTGAAAGGTTTATTTGAATTACGAAATCCAAAGATATGAAAGAGCAGGTATTGGGAGTACTGTCGCGCGTGGTGCACCCGGAGTGTGATAAAGATATTGTGTCGCTTGGCATGGTAGAGGTTGTTGAGGCTACCGCTACGCGCGTGGCGGCGGCGTTGCGGTTTGCCAAGCCGCGCGACCCGTTTGCCGGCACCCTTGGGCGGCAGTGCGAGCAGCTGTTGAGGCAGGTTTTTCCGGAGTGCGCGGTGGAGGTTACGCTGCGGTTTGCCGAAGCTAAGCCGCAGCCGTCGCCCGCCAAGAAGCAAGCGGTAAAAGCTCCGGCAGCAATGGAGCGCGTGCGCTACGCTGTGGCCGTAATGTCGGGCAAGGGTGGGGTAGGGAAGTCCACCGTTGCGGTCAACCTGTCCGTTTCGCTTGCGCAAAAGGGGTACAGGGTGGGGCTGCTGGACGCCGATATTTACGGGCCGTCTATCCCGAAAATGCTCGGCGTGGAGGACTGCAAGCCGCTGCTTGGCGATAAGGAGCAAGTTATTCCGGTGGAAAAGTACGGCGTAAAGGCGCTGTCCATTGGCTTTTTTATCAAGCCCGACGACCCGCTCATCTGGCGTGCGCCGATGGCCACGAGCGCCCTCCGGCAGCTGCTGCTGCAAGCCGAGTGGGGCGAGCTCGATTTTTTGGTAATCGACATGCCGCCCGGCACCGGCGATATTCACCTCTCCCTGTTGCAGGAGGTCAAGCTGAGCGGGGCTGTGGTGGTGAGCACGCCGCAGCAGGTGGCGCTGGCTGACGCGCTCAAGGGTATTAACATGCTGCGCAACGAAAACGTGAAAACGCGCATACTTGGCTTGGTGGAGAACATGGCGTGGTTTACGCCTGCCGAGCTGCCGCAAAACCGCTACTACCTTTTTGGGCGCGAGGGCGTGAGGCAGCTGGCGCGCGACATGAGCCTGCCGCTGCTGGGCGAAATTCCGGTGGTGCAGAGCATTTGCGATAGCGGCGACAGCGGCGCACCTGTGGCGCTTAGCGGCGGACCGGCCGGCGAAGCGTTTGAGGCAATGGCGGAAAATTTGGTGGCGCAGCTTAGAGTTTAGATATTAGATAAATGCCTTTTCATTCCGTAGGAATGAATCGCTCGGTAGAAAATGGGCAATGCACCCGGCGTAACGCATTCCGTTAGGAATGCGCCCAAAAACGTACAGGAGGCATTCCTAACGGAATGCCGGTTTCGGAGGAAAAACGATATTTTCTACCGAGCGTTCTATCCCTAACAGGATAGCGCAAATGCCGCCAACGCCTATGTTCCAAACACCTGTTATTCTAAACTCCTAATTAAAAAAAAGAAATGTTGACCAAATTTTTCAAGCTAAGAGAGCATCAAACTACCGTGAGGCGGGAATTTACGGGAGGCGTGGTAACCTTCCTTACGATGTCGTATATTTTGGTTGTGAACCCAAACATACTCGGCGAAACGGGCATGGACAAGGGGGCGTTGTTTACGGCAACGGCGCTGGCAACCATTGTCGGCACGCTGCTCATGGCTTTTTTGGCAAACCTGCCTGTGGCGCAGGCGCCGGGCATGGGGCTGAATGCCTTTTTTGTCTATACGGTTGTCCTCGCCATGGGGTACTCGTGGCAATTTGCGCTAACGGCGGTATTTATTGAGGGGCTTGCCTTTATTCTGCTAACGGTATTCAACGTGCGGGAGCTGATTGTGAGGAGTATTCCTCCGGCCATAAAGCACGCCATTCCGGTGGGGATAGGGCTGTTCATCACGTTTCTCGGGCTGCGGCAGGCCGGCGTGGTGGTAAGGAGCGAGGCAACCCTCGTTGGGCTGGGAGACTTATCCTCCGCCAACGTTTGGATAGCGGTGATTGGGCTGGTGTTGACCGGAGTTTTGTTTGCGCGAAAAGCGCCGGGCGCTATCCTGATAGGTATTCTGGGTTCCACCGTGTGCGGCATTTTTTTCGGGCAAGTTCACCTGCCCGGCGGAGGCTTGGTGGCGCTTCCGCCCGACATTCGTCCGGTTTTTCTGCAATTTGAGTGGGGCAATATTTTCACGCTCGACATGCTGATTATTGTTTTTACGCTGCTATTTGTCAACCTTTTCGACACGATAGGCACGCTGATAGGCGTTGCGCTCAAGGCCGGCTTTGTTGACAAGGACGGGAATTTTCCGCAGATACGCCGCGCCTTGCTTTCCGACGCTTTGGCCACCACCTTTGGCGCGGTGATAGGGACGAGCGCCCTTACCTCCTACATTGAAAGCGCGTCGGGGGTTGCCTCCGGCGGGCGCACGGGGCTAACCGCCGTCAGCGTGGCGCTGCTGTTTGCCGTTTCCCTGTTTTTTGCCCCGCTATTCCTGATGATTCCGGCGGCGGCCACAGCGCCTGCGCTCATCATTGTGGGGCTGTTCATGATTGCCGCCGTAGCGCAGGTCAACTTTGACGACATTACGGAGGCGCTGCCGGCGTTTCTCACCATTGTCATGATGCCCTTTACCTCGAGCATTGCGCAGGGGATTATTTTTGGCATGTTGAGCTTTGTTGCGCTGAAAACGCTCAGCGGCAAGCACAGGCAAATATCCGCTCCAATGTACGTTATTGCCGGGTTGCTTCTGCTCAAAATAATCTTGGATTGCCTTGCGTATGGGTAAAAAAAAGACGCTGCGGCTTACGCCACAAATCTTTTTTAGAAACTTTTGCTTACCTTTGCGGAGATAAAAAAAATTTGCCCGATGAAAATTATTGACGCTATAACCAGCGCCCCCGATACGCTATTTACCTTTGAGCTGATGCCTCCCCTCAAGGGCAACAGCTTTACGGAGATTGCCGAAACGGTGGAGCGGCTGATGGCCTACAATCCGGCCTACGTAAACATTACCCACCACCGCGCTGAGGTGACGGTCAGGGAGCGCCCCGACGGTTTTTTTGAGAAGCAAGTGGTGAAAAAGCGAGCGGGTACGGTGAGCATCGCGGCGGCCATCAAGTACAAGTACGGCGTGGAGGTAGTGCCGCACCTCGTGTGCGGAGGCTACAGCCGCAGCGAAGTCGAAGACATGCTGATTGACTTCAGCTTTTTGGGCATTGATAATATCCTTGTGCTGCGCGGCGACCCCATGCCCGGCGAAAAGCGCTTTACGGCGGAAAAAGACGGCTACGCCCACGCCATAGACCTCCTGCGCCAAGCGGTGGACATGAACAATGGCCGCTACCTCGACCCCGACCTGAAAAACGTTACGCCCACCAGCTTTTGCCTTGGCGTGGCGGGTTACCCCGAAAAGCACAGCGAAGCCCCCAACCTCGAGGCCGATTTGCTGCACCTCAAGGAAAAAATTGACGCGGGCGCGGAGTACGTGGTAACGCAAATGTTTTTTGACAACCAAAAGTACGTTGACTTTGTGGCCGCTTGCCGCAGGAATGGTATCAACGTGCCCGTCATTCCGGGGTTGAAGCCGCTCTCCAGCGTCAGGCAGCTGAGCCTCCTGCCGCAAACCTTCCACATAGACCTCCCCGCCGCGCTGGTGGGCGAGGCGAAGCGTTGCCGAACCCCCCAGCAGGTGCGGGAGGTTGGCGTGGAGTGGTGCGTGGAGCAGTGCCGGGAGCTCAAAAAGGCGGGAGCGCCCGCGCTGCACTTCTACACTATGGGCAAAGCCGACAACGTGGAGGAAATTGTGAAGAAAGTGTTTTGAAAATCCTTATTCGTATAAATTAGCTGCGTAAAAGGGGGCACATTGAGCGCCTTTGCGTACTTTTACGCCAATTATATCAAGATAAAGCATGAACATCGCTCTTATAGGGTACGGAAAAATGGGGAAAGAAATAGAGGCAGCAGCCCTGACGCGCGGCCACCATATCTCGCTAATTATTGACATAGGCAACCGGCACGAATTAACGCCCGAAAACCTGAAAGGCTGCAACGCTGCCATAGAGTTTACCTCTCCGCACACGGCGGCGGGCAACGTGCGCGATTGCCTTGCGGTCGGCGTGCCGGTGGTGTGCGGCTCAACGGGGTGGCTGGAGCAGCTGGGGGACGTTAAGCGGGAGTGCGAGGCGCGCAAAGGCGCGTTTTTCTACGCCTCAAACTACAGCGTAGGGGTAAATATTTTTTTACGCCTCAACAAAATCTTGGCCGGCATGATGAGCTCGGCCGATGGCTACCAAGTCAGCATGGAGGAGGCGCACCATACGGAAAAAAAGGACGCGCCGAGCGGCACCGCCATTACTTTGGCGGAGGAGATAATGTCCGAGCTGACGCAGCTGAAAAGGTGGGTTAACCGGGCGACGGGAGCGCAGGACGAGCTGCCCATTCTGTCGGTGCGCGAACCGGACGTGTGCGGCACGCACACCGTGCGCTACGAGTCCGGCGTGGACTGCATTACCCTGAGCCACGCGGCAAAAAACCGCAGAGGGTTTGCCCTGGGCGCAGTGCTCGCCGCCGAGTTTCTGCAAGGTCGGCAGGGCTGCTACGGCATGGACGACCTGATTGCCTGAGGCGACCGGCGGCAAGTGCGCGTGTTTACAAAGAAAAAATTGAAAGTAATGTGGAAATGCCCCCAATGCGGACGCGAGCTTAAGAATGAAAGCCAAAATCACCGTTGCGGCGTAACGCCCGCAACCGTTGACGAGTACATTGCCGGGCAGCCGGAAGGCGTTCGCCCGCTGCTGGAAAAAGTCCGCGAAGCCATCCGCAGGGCTGCGCCGGACGCGGTGGAGAAAATTTCGTGGAGTATGCCGACTTTTTGGCAGGGCGAAAACCTTATTCATTTCGCCGCTTTCAAAAAGCACCTTGGCATTTACCCCGGCGACCTGACGCTAACGCCGTTCGCGGAGAAGCTGGGCGAGTACAGGCATACCAAAGGCGCAATTCAGCTCCCTTACGACAAGCCTATTCCCTACAGCTTGATTGCCGAAGTAACGACATTCAGGGTTTTGGCGGCAAAAAAGAAAACATGCCCGAAAACGGAAACAAAGATGCACTCACAAAGTAGCCGGGGAGGAGAACAATGACGCTTGAGGAAGTTATGCGCGAGTTGGAAGCGCTCGGCAGCGATAGCGTAAAAAAGCGCTACGTGGGCAACGGCGCTCACGAGCCGCTCTTTGGCGTGGCTACGGGCGCAATGAAGCCGCTGCTCAAGAAAATCAAAAAAAATCAGGCGCTGGCGGAGCAGCTGTACGCCACCGGCAACTACGATGCCATGTATTTTGCGGGGATGATTGCCGATCCAAACGCCATGTCGGAGGCCGACTTTGACCGGTGGATGGAGGTCGCCTACTTCCCCATGCTCTCCGACTACGTGGTGGCGGTTACGCTGGCGGAAGCCGGCTGCGCTGAGCGTGTCGCCGACCGCTGGATTGACAGCGGCAAGGAGCTTTACATGTCGGCGGGGTGGTCGTGCTACGAGTGGCTTTTAGGCTGGCAACCGGACAGCGCTTTTGACCGCAGCAAGCTAAGCTCCATGCTGAACAGGGTGGCAAAGACCATCCATGAGCAACTCGACCATGTGCAGCATGTGATGAACAACTTCGTTGTGGCGGTGGGCGTTTCCTACCTGCCGTTGCACGAGGAGGCAATGGAGACCGCCAAAGCAATGGGCGAGGTAACCCATACTGCCACAAAGGGAACATGCGCCTTGCCCTCTGCGCAGGAGGCTATCCAACGGGCAAAGGACAAGGGAAGGCTTGGCTTTAAGCGTAAAGCCGTGCGGTGCTAAGCTTGTCCACGAATTTGCACGAATTGCCGCAAAAATTAGTGAAAAATTCGTGGACAGAAAGGAATTAGTGTAATTCGTGGACAAAAAAATTAGTGAAAATTCGTGGACAGCAATACCCTACAAGTTGAATATTTAATATCTAAAAAATGAAGTTTGCTACTATTTTGCGTAACCGCTGGTTTAAATTTGGCTTTGTAGCCGTGCTCTACCTGCTGTGGGTAGCGTGGCTGGGTAACTACTGGTTTATCGCCGGGTTGGCGGTTATATTTGATATTTATATCACCAAAAAGGTGCGCTGGGCATTTTGGAAGCCGAAAAAGGATGCAAGCGGGAAGCGAAAGCGCAACGTTGTTCTGGAGTGGGTTGACGCCATAATCTTTGCGGTGGTGGCGGCTACCGTTATTCGCCTTTTCTTCATTGAGGCCTACACCATTCCCACCTCTTCGATGGAAAAAACGATGATGGTGGGCGACTACCTCTTTGTGAGCAAGGTAGCCTACGGCCCCAAAGTACCCAACACGCCCATTGCCCTGCCGCTGGTGCACAACACGATGCCGTTTACGCGCTACTCGCCCTCCTACGTGGAGTGGCTAAAGTACCCCTACCGCAGGCTCAAGGGGTACACCACCGTAAAGCGCAACGACATTGTCGTTTTCAACTTTCCGGAGGGCGATACGGTTGTTGCCGAGCGGCAAAACGAAAGCTACTACGCGCTGGTGAGGCAGTACGGCCGCGCCAATATCCGGAAAAACTACACCATTCTGGCGCGCCCTGTGGATAAGCGCGAAAACTACATCAAGCGTTGCGTGGGCGTTCCCGGCGATTCCATCCGAATAGCCGCAGGCCAGGTTTTTGTGAACGGGCAGGCGCAAGAACTTTTTCCCCAAATGCAGTACAACTACTTTGTGCAGACCAACGGGACGCCCATCAACTCAAAGCTGCTGGACAACATGCAAATTCCCAAAGCCGACCGTATTTACAGCGCGCAGTACGGAGCGTATGAAATGCCGCTTACGCACCTCGAAGCCGAAAAAATAGGCAAGCTGAGCAACGTGCAGGGTCTGGTAAAGCGCAACAATACCGACCCGAAGGCCTACGGGCAGCGCGTGTTCCCGCAGCGCGACGACTTGGACTGGACGGAGGATACCTACGGCCCCATTTGGGTTCCCCAAAAAGGAGCGTCCGTTGCGCTGGACAGCGTAGCGCTATCTTTCTACCGTCGCATCATTGAGGCGTACGAGGGAAATACGCTGACGGAGAAGGATGGAAAAATCTTCCTCAACGGAGAGGAGGCCACCACCTACACCTTCAAAATGGACTACTACTGGATGATGGGAGATAACCGCCACAACTCGCTCGACGCACGCTTTTGGGGCTACGTCCCCGAAGACCATATTGTGGGCAAAGCCTCGTTTGTGTGGCTATCGCTAAGCCCCGACAGAAAGTTCCCCCTCAACATACGCTGGAAGCGGCTGTTTAGGTTTATTTAGATGGCAGCAGAAAATTCCTAATCCGTCCTCACGCGCATGACGCTAACCCTTAATAATTTTATGGCATGAAAAAATTTATTTTACTCCTTGCTGCCTGCACAGCCCTGCGTGCAGGCGCTCAACAGACCGACGAGCAAGCGCTCCGAAGCATTGCCGACAACATTTTGCAGCAGCCGATCACCGAATTTGTCGGCGTGACGGACGGCAAGACGTACGCCACCACCAAAGATATTCCCAAGGGCGAGGACGTGAAGTTCAAATCTCCGCTGGGCGAATGGCACTACTCCAACGGCGTGCTCGACCGCGCAATGATTCATCTGGGGCAGCATTTGGGCGAGCAAAAGTACGTGGATTACGCCGTGAAGCATGTAAAATTTGGCTTTGACAGCTATGAGTATTTTCGGGCAACGTTTCGCAACGACCGCAAGCACCATACGTGGTGCTTTGGCCAGCTCTGGACTATGAAAGAGCTGGACGACTTTGGCGCGATGGGCGCTGCGGTGATTGACGTGTACGAGCTGACCGGCAAAAGCAACGCCGCCTGCAAAAAGTACTTTGAAGATGGCAGCGCGCGCATCACCTCAGGGCAGGAGCGGCTGCCCGACGGCACGCTCTGCCGCACCTTTCCGAAGCAAATGACCGTGTGGGCAGACGACGCCTACATGGGGGTATCGTTTTTGGCAAGGCTGGCGCACATTACCGGCGACCGCAAGTACCTCGACGACGCGGCAAGGCAAATCATCAACATTGCCGACTACCTGTGGGATGAGAGCAAACAGCTGTACTACCATTGCTACTACAGCGGCGATAAGCGCAACGGCGTTGCCTACTGGGGGCGAGCCAACGGGTGGATAACCCTGGCGACGTGCGAGCTGCTAAGCGTAATGCCCGACGACCATCCGCAAAAAAACGCGCTAAAAACGCTGCTGGAGCGGCAAATTGTGGGATTTTCCCGCTATCAGGACGGGCAGGGCTTTTGGCGTCAGCTGATTGACAAAAGCGACTCCTATCAGGAATCATCGGTTACGGCGCTGTTTACCTACGGTGTTGCCAAGGCGGTAAACGAGGGCTGGATAGCCGATTCGTACCGCAGCATTGCGCTAAACGGTTGGCGTGCCATGAAAACCGCCAAAATCACAGCCGACGGGCATTTTAAGGATGTTTGCGTCGGCACGGGAATATCCGACGACCTGCCGTTCTACTACAACCGGCCGGTGGGCGAAAACGAAAAGCACGGCTTGGGCTTGATTCTTGAGTGCGGCGTGGAGATTATGAAAATGAGCCAAACGAAGCGGTAGCCCGCCGCCGGCCGTCAGCCTTCAATGGCGTGGGGTGGGGGAGGGCTACCGCCCAACCCTTTGGAGTAGTTGCGGTACTCCAAAGGCGTTAGGCGTTGCTTTTTCTTGAAAAATACCGAAAAGTATTCGGCGTTCTCAAAGTTCAGCATAAAAGCAATTTCCTTGATGGTATGCTGGGTTGTCCATAGCAGCTCTTTGGCGTATTGCAGCTTGAGCTCCTGAATGTACTGTATGGGGGCAAAGCCCGTGTACTCCTTGAACGTTTTGCGAAAGCACGAGTAGCTCATGCCCAGCTGCTCGGCAATTATTTCCGGAGTTATCCTTTTGTTCATGTGCTCCAGCATGATAATTCGCGCCCTGTCAATTTGCTGCTTCACCTTCTTATCCTGAAAATTCATCGTTTTATCCCTTGAGTAAGCTATGCCTATCAGCATGTTGGCAACCCCCGATAGCACCTGCTGAAAGCCCGGCAGCTGCTCGTGGGCAACGTCCATTGCTTTGTGGTAAAGGCGCACCACCTCTTCGTCCAAGCCCACCTGAAAAACAGGCTTGGATTTTAGCAAAAAGCCTTTTTCCATCCGCTGGTCCATCGTGTAGCCCTTGCAGCCGATAAAGTATTCGCTCCACCCCGTTCGCTCCGAAGGGTAGTAGGTGTGCCACTCTCCGGGGAAAAGCAGAAACATCATTCCCTCTTTTACGGCGATGGAGCGCTGGCTGGCAGAGCAAAATTTGCCCTTGCCGCGGGTAATGTATATCAGCTGGTACTCGTCCAGCACGCGCCCCCGGTTGGGAGTAAAGAGGTACGACTTTGGATGGTGCTGAGGCGGGTACTTTTCGCTCGGGTTAATGTCCTGAAAACCAATGGAGCAAACCGTTAAACCCCACTGCAAGTCTTGCTCGCTTGCTATCAGATAGCGAATACCTTTGTCTGAGTTCATACAAAAAAAAATCAAAAATTACAGTGAATAAATCATTATCTTAACTTCATAATTTTCAAAATAAGCCCATCTTTGCGGTGACAATAGAACGACCCTTGCTGACGATAGAATGACCCTTGCATAAAAGTTAGCGTGCAAAGCTCCGGTGAGGAGCGGCTGTTGCGGCAACGGCAGCCGACAGCAGACGCTGACGCTGCAACAAATACCCTGCGTTAGGGTTGCCCAAAGATAGCGAATTTTTTATAAAAACAATGGCGGCAATTATTGAATTTTTTGCGCTGTTGACTTGTTGACTTGTTGACTTGTTGAACTATTAAAACTAAAAAAAAGATGAAATCGGAAGAAAAAGTAAAAAAGGCATACGACGAAGCTGTGGCTCGCTATGCCGAGTTTGGAGTTGATGCGGCAAAGGCGCTGGACGCTTTGCAGCAAGTTTCACTGTCGCTGCACTGCTGGCAGGCAGACGACGTTAGCGGGTTTGAAAACGCCGGCGGCGCGTTGACCGGCGGCATACAGGTTACCGGCAACTACCCCGGCAAGGCGCGTAACATTGAGGAGGTGAAAAGCGATATTAAGAAAGCGGCTTCGCTCATACCCGGCCACCACCGCGTGAGCATACACGCCATCTACGGCGATTTTGGCGGGCAAAAGGTTGACCGCGACCAAATCGAGCCAAAGCATTTCCAAAGCTGGATAGACTGGGCTAAGGACAACGGGCTGAAGCTGGACTTTAACAGCACCAGCTTTTCGCACCCCAAAAGCGGCAACATGACGCTGGCGCACCGCGACCGGAGCATCCGCGAGTTTTGGATTGAGCACACCATCCGTAGCCGCCGCATTGCCGACGAAATGGGGCGGCAGCTCGGCTCAAAAGCCTGCCATAACCTGTGGGTGCACGACGGCTCTAAAGACCTTACGGTGGACAGGTACTACTACCGTAAAAACCTGAAGGAATCGCTGGATAAAATTTTTGCGGTGAAGCTGCCGGACGTGAAAGACGCTGTGGAGAGCAAGCTCTTTGGCACCGGGCTGGAGAGCTTTACCGTAGGCTCGCACGATTTCTACATGGGCTACGCCGTGCAAAACGGAATTATGGCCACGCTCGACATGGGGCACTTCCACCCCACAGAGGAAACGTATGATAAAATCTCCTCTCTGCTGCTCTGCACGCCGGAAATTATGCTGCACGTGAGCCGCCCCGTGCGGTGGGACAGCGACCATGTGGTCATCCTCAACGATAGCGTGCTGCTGCTGGCGCAGGAAATTGTACGCGCAGGCGCGCTGAACCGGACGAACATTGGGCTGGACTACTTTGATGGCTCCATTAACCGTATGGGCGCTTACGTGATAGGTAGCCGCGCTACGCAAAAAGCCCTGCTGCAAGCCCTGCTTGAGCCTGTTGAGCTGCTGCGCAAGTACGAAGCCAACGAGCAAAATTTTGAGCGACTTGCCCTGCTCGAAGAGGAAAAAGCCCTCCCGTGGAGCGCAATATACGACTACTTCTGCGTGAAAAACGGAGCGCTGCCGGCGGAGGAGTA
>JAITAP010000108.1 GCA_031284065.1 Prevotellaceae bacterium | reverse complement strand
AGCATAGTACAACCCCCAACCTCATTACCTCATTCAGTCGGTGTATAATGAGGTAATGAGGTTGGGGGAGGTATTTGCAACGCCTTTGCTTGCTACTGAGGTTGTTTTGTTAGGAAAATGAGGTAGAAATGAGGTTTTATCGCCGCCAACCCTATTCGTAATTCTTAATGGCTTTGCTGCAACGAGAGCACATTACTACATAAAACCTACGCCAGCAAGTCCCGCAGGGACGACACTTGATTAACCGTAGGCTTTAGCCTACGGTCAGCGGCATGAACGCCATCTCAAAGTCCCGCAGGGACGGAATGTTGGTAGAAACCCACACACGTACCTCGCGCGCAGAGCCTGCCCCGAGCGCAGTAGCCGTAGGGCGGCGCCCTACGCTAATGATTTCGCCCTTTCAGGGCAGGGGGAGGCGGGGCAGAGCGTCGCCCCGCAGGTCGCTGACCTGCGGTTATGAAAAATCTGCCTTTCAGGCAGCCGCTACGGTGCGGAGCGCAGCCCCGTAGGGGCTGCGGGCTTACGCCTGCTCACGCCTCCGAAGGGCGTGAGCAGGCGGTTAGGTGTAGCGGCTGATATTTACCCTTATCGCTACAGTTACACTTGCGGAATACCGAATTTTTACGTACATTTGCCCAAATTCATAACACATTTTGCCTATGAGGAAGTAACAGATACCAACCAAACATTTCTATCGGGCGCAGCGCCCGGCGGATTTTCTTACATAGAAAGCGTTAACTTTAGTCTTGATATCGAAACTTAGCAATTTCAGCCTACAAGATAAAGTAATAACGCTCACGTTCGCGCGTGGGCTTTATTCTTATTTGTTAGGCATGGTAGCTAAGACCTCGGTATGCAAATAAAGGTATTGTCCCGCGTTTTTTATGTGCTATACTTACCAAAAAACCGCCTCTTGGGGCAGGGCAAATCAAACAAATTTCACAGCTAAAATGAAAAAAATATTAGCTATTTGTAGCGCTGTGCGCCATAGCGAACAGCCAATCATAAAAAACGACGTAAGCTTATGAAAACAGAAAAATTTTTTTGCACGCTGCTTTGCAGCATTTTGCTTGCCGCAGGCGCGGCGAGCGCACAAACCATTGCCTCCGGTACCACCGGCCGCTGCACGTGGACGCTCACAGCGACGTCCAACGACTGCACCCTTACCATCAGCGGGGCGGGACGCATGGGGGATTATGACTACATCAATGGCTCTGCACCATGGGATTCCTACCAGAGCAGCATCAAAACCTTGACCATAAGGCAGGGGATAACGAGCATCGGCGACTATGCTTTTCACGATTGCAGCGGGTTGACCTCCGTGGCCATCCCCAACTCGGTAACGAGCATCGGCGACTATGCTTTTTCCCGTTGCAGCGGGTTGACCTCCGTGGACATCCCCAACTCGGTAACGAGCATCGGCGAAAGCGCTTTTTCCCGTTGCAGCGGGTTGACCTCCGTGGACATTCCCAACTCGGTAAAGAGCATCGACTACGAGGCTTTTTACGATTGCAGCGGGTTGACCTCCGTGGCCATCCCCAACTCGGTAACGAGCATCGGCTACGAGGCTTTTTCCGGTTGCAGCGGGTTGACCTCCGTGGCCATCCCCAACTCGGTAACGAGCATCGGCCGCGGTGCTTTTTCCGGTTGCAGCGGGCTGAAGCATATCTACGTGTACCGCGCCACGCCCCCCACAGTCGACGCTTATACGTTTTCTTACGTCACCACCTGCACGCTGCACGTTCCAAGCGGCAGCAAGGGGCTTTACAGCGCCGCCGAAGGCTGGAAAGAATTTTCCTCCATAGAAGAGTCTACATGGTAGTCTTCAACAGCAATGGTGGTAGCGCGGTAGCCTCGCAAATGGTGGCAAGCGGCAAGGTAGAACAGCCCGCCCCCGCTCCCACCCGCAGCGGCTACACTTTTGCCGGCTGGTATCAGGATGTGGCGCTTACTAAAGCATGGGACTTTTTTACAAATGACGTGATAACGGGCAACCTCACGCTCTACGCCAAGTGGAGAGTTGCCTTCCGGCTGGAGAAAGACGGTAAAACAAAAACGGTGAAAGGGCGGAAGAATTAAGAAGATCATCATGATTTATCATTAACTAACTAAGTATTCAAATAAAATGAAAAAGGCTTATTTTACATACACTGTAGAGAAGTTCAGTGGCGATATAGAGGGGCACGCGCTAAGAATTAGGAATTACGAATTAGGGCTTGCGCCAAAAAACCTCATTTTCACCTAATTCCAACAACAAAACAACCTCAGTAGCAGGAGGCATTTGCAACGCCTTTGCTTGCTACTGAGGTTGTTTTGTTAGGAAAATGAGGTAGAAATGAGGTTTTAATCACCGCCAACCCTATTCGTAATTCTTTATGGCTTTGCTGCAACGAGAGCACATTACGTAAAGCCTAATAAATATTTTCAATTAATTCCCCGTAGGGGAATAATATCAATAGAAAAAATTTTGCCCGCTTTCGCCATTAGAGCCTATCCCGTAGGGATTTAACAGCGTCGTCATTTTCTATTATTCCCCTACGGGGAATTGGAGCGGAGCGGAGTTCGGCGCAGCCAATAGGAACGTAGCTAATTGAAAATATTTATTAGACTTTATGTAATAGTTAGCATGTTATTCGTTGCAACAAAGTCGTTTTCCGTTCTTTTTTGAGGCGATACGGAGATTTTTTTGCCCACGAATTACGCTAATTTTCGCTAACTTACCCCCCTGACAGAGCTTAAAGCTCCGCCAGAGTTAAGAATTTGGGAGAAGTGGCGGGAGATTTCTCGCTTCGCTCGAAATGACGGTAATGTCACGGCTCGGTGTGAGGAATGTTGCTGTTATGCCCAATAAAAAAGTCCGAAGTTGAGAAAAAATCAGTTGGATTTTAAATTTATATAGACATTGGCTTTATTCGCCATATTTAGGGATGTTCAGCTATGTTTTTGTATTTTTTATTGTTCTTTTATCGTAAGTCGATGCTTTGCCAACAAAATAGTTGCTATATTTGAGCAATTTTTCTCTCTACATAGTTATTGACTAAATACGCATACGCTATGAACAACGCCAAAAAAAATACTGCCAATAAGAGTGATTTGCAGAAAGAGCACGAGGAGCTTATGAAAAGCGCTTCCCAACACCCCGTTGTAATTACCACAGAATGGCGGCAGCCGGGGGACTTTTTTACGCAGCTAACAACGTATGATTTTTCGCTTCGCCCCGTCAAAACTTTTGGCGGGACAACGATGATTGCGCTATCCAAGCCATGATGGCGTAAAGATTATTGAAAACCACAACGGTACGGCGTACATTGAGCAGGTTTCTGCGCCTCAATAGCTTTTTTTTTCTTAGCGGGCAACAAATTTTCTCCGGCTTTTTCTTTCCGTTCTCAATAAATGTTTGTACCTTAGCGGCTTCTTATTTCACTTAAAATAATTGATATATGGTGATTTACAAGAGATTAAACCTTATTTTAGGTTGGCTGATTTTTGCCGTAGCGTCAGCGGTGTACCTGATGACGATTGAGCCGACCGCAAGCTTTTGGGATTGCGGCGAGTTTATTGCCTGCGGCAACAAGCTCCTCGTGGGGCACCCGCCCGGCGCGCCGCTGTTCATCATGCTGGCGCGCTTGTTTGCCATGCTCCACCCCGCCAACCCGGCGGTGATGGTCAACATTATGTCCGCGCTGGCGAGCAGCTTTACCATCCTGTTCCTGTTCTGGTCGGTTACGCACCTCATGGAAAAAATATTCCGCAGCAAAGACGGCTCGTACTCCGCCTACAGCCTGATTGTTATTTTTGGCTCGGCGGTGGTGGGGGCGCTGGCCTACACGGTTTCCGACACGTTTTGGTTTTCGGCGGTCGAGGGCGAGGTGTACGCCCTGTCGTCGCTCTTTACGGCGGTGGTGTTCTGGGCTATCCTCAAGTGGGAAAGCGAGGCGCACGAGGCGTTTGCCAACCGCTGGATAATCCTCATTGCCTACCTCATGGGGCTGAGCATCGGGGTGCACCTGCTCAACCTGCTGGCCATTCCGGCAATAGCGCTGATTTACTACTTCAAAAAATATCCGGTAACGACCAAAGGGCTGGCTTACGCTGCGGCGGTTTCCGTTATCATTCTGGCGGTTACGCTCTACGGCATCATTCCCGGAACGTTTGTCGTGGGGTCTTGGTTTGAGCTGCTGTTTGTCAACAGCTTCCGGCTGCCGTACAACAGCGGCCTCATTTTCTACACTTTCCTGCTGTTTGGCGCGCTTAGCTACCTCATTTACTACACGTACAAAAAGAAAAAGCTGCTGCTCAACACCATTGCGCTCTGCGCTACGATGATACTGCTGGGCTACGGCTCGTACGCCATGGTGTTGATACGCTCGTCCGCCAACCCGTCAATGGACCAGAACAACCCCGACAACGTCTTTAACCTGATGAGCTACCTCAACCGCGACCAGTACGGCGACCGCCCGCTTATCAAGGGGCAGTACTTCAACGCGCCGTCGCCGTCGGGCAAGGACGGCGGCGCGGTGTACGCCGCGCTCAACGGGCGCTACGAGGTGGTTGACCACAAGACAACGTACATATACGACCCGCGCTTCACCACGCTTTTCCCGCGCATGTTCAGCACGCAGGACGACCACCCCAACTTTTACAAGACGTGGAACGGCGGCTTTAAGGGCAAGCCCGTGCGCATCCAGAACGAGCAGGGCAAGGCGGAGGTGATTTACGTCCCCACTTTTGCCGAAAATTTGAGCTTTTTCTTCACCTATCAGGTGGGGTACATGTACATGCGCTACTTTATGTGGAACTTTGCCGGACGGCAAAACGACCTGCAAGGGCACGGCTCCCTCACGCGCGGAAACTGGATTTGCGGCATCCCCTTTATCGACAACGCGCGGCTGGGCGCAGACCAGAGCCTGCTGCCCGACAGCATGAAGAGCAACAAGGGGCGCAACGCCTACTACCTGCTGCCGCTCCTGCTGGGGCTTGCCGGCATGTACTTCCAGTACAAGCGCAACAAAAAGGACTTTACGGTGATGGCGCTGCTGTTCTTCTTCACGGGCATTGCCATTGTGATGTACCTCAACCAAAGCCCCATTCAGCCGCGCGAGCGCGACTACGCCTACGCGGGGTCGTTCTACGCCTTTGCCTTTTGGATTGGCATAGGCGTGGCGGCGGTAGCCGAGCTGCTGCGCAAGCTCATCAGGCAACCCGCCACCGCCGGAGCAATTGCCTTTGCTGCCTCGCTGCTGCTGGTACCCGGCGTCATGGCAAAGGAAAACTGGGACGACCACGACCGCTCAAACCGCTACCTTGCGCGCGACTTTGCCTACAACTACCTCAACTCGTGCCGGCCGCAGAGCGTGCTGTTCACCTACGGCGACAACGACACCTTCCCGCTCTGGTACGCGCAGGAGGTGGAGGACATTCGCACGGACGTGCGCATCATGAACCTTTCGTACGCCAGCGCCCCCTGGTACATCGAGCAAATGAGAAGAGCATACTACAGCTCCGACCCGCTGCCCATGTCGCTCACGTACGATAAAATTGCCGGAAGCCGCCGCGCCATCGTGCTGGTGCAGGACAGAATCAGCGAGCCGGTGGACATTAAGCAGGGAATGGACTTTGTGGTGAGCGACGCCTCGAGCGCCAAGCTGCGCTCAAACTACCGCGGGCAAGAAGCCATCAGCTACTTCCCGAGCAAAACGCTGCGCCTGTACAGCAGCAACAGCGCCGACAGCAGCGCGAGCACCATATTAGACCAAATACGGTTCCCGTCCGCCGCCGCCGCGCCGGACAAAAGCCCGGAGTGGCTGCCGTTTGTGGACGTCAAGCTGAGCTCCAGCTACGTTTACCTCAACACGCTGGCGCAAATAGACCTGCTGGCAAACTTCCGCTGGAAGCGACCCGTATACTGGGGCGTAACGGCGCCGCCCTCCTACAATCTCGGCCTGAAAAGATACTTTGTTGACGAAGGCTTTGCCAACCTTTTTGTGCCCCTCCTGCACCCACAGCCAAACAACGGCGAGGACGGCTGGACAAACGCCGACAGCGTTTACGAAAAAATCATGAACGTGTACATGTTCCGCAACCTCAACAACGAAAACGTGTACTACGACGAAAACTGCCTCCGCATGATTGCCACCACCCGCAACGTATTTATCCGCGCCATTTACGCGTTTATGAACGAGGGAAAAAAGGACAAGGCAAAAGACTTGCTGAACAAGTACCTGGAAGTATTCTCCAAGCGGCAGCTTTCCATTTACTACTCGCACACGCCTATCATCGAGGCGCTCTACCACGTGGACGAGGTCGAAAAAGCAATTGAGCTCTCCGACATAGCCGCCAACGACGCCGAGCAGCAGCTCAAGTACTTTGGCAGCGCCGCGCCCGAAAAGCGGCGCGAGGTGGAGCACGAGCGCTCATACGCCATGCAAAGCCTCATGGTGCTGGCGCAGTCGGCGCGGCGCAACAACCAGCCGGAGTACGAAAAAAAGGTAAACGACATAATCGCTTTGTACAAGTAGCGTATGCTGGGCTGAAAATCCGAAAAGCTATGGAAACGCCTAATTTCATACTTTTGCTCTTCCTTGCTCTTGCAGCGCCGGTGGCAGCGCAACGGATTACAAGGGAACGAAACCCCGCCATTTTGCCTTTTTTGGGCATTGGCGCCCTTCTTTTAGGCGTGGCAGCGTTCGTCGGAGCGTCTCAGGCCAGAGAAGAGGAGTGGAGAGAGGAGGAAAAAGAGCGCCGGAGATGGATTGAAGGCGGCTACGACGATGACGACGACGACGACAGCTACGATGACGACGATGACGACAGCTACGAGGATGGCTACGACGACGAGGATGACGGCTACGACGGCTACGACGACGAGGATGACGGCTACGACGACGAGGATGACGGCTACGACGAGGGTGACGACGAGGGTGACGGCTACGACGATGAAGACGACAGCTGCGACGAGGGTGACGAAGGTGAGGACGACAACTACGACGAGGATGATGACGACGACGACGACGGCTACGGCAAGAAAAAAGGGAAAAATCGGCGTGAACGGCTGAAAAAAAGGCACAAACGGGGAAACCGATAAGTATCGGGCAAGTTGCAGCATAATTTTGTGAGCCGTTGTCCGTGTGCTGCGCGATTTTTTCCATTATAGCTTGCGCAGCTTATGTAATTTGTACAATCAGCGCAAGCTGTGAAATTCGTACAATCAGCGGACAACGCCCCCATTTTTAACCCTACAGGAGGTACAGCTATGTTTTTTCGTGCGCCAAAGGTTATCAGGCAAATTTTTCCTTCGCTCATTTGGGACTTTCCGAACGAGGCAAGCGCCGTGTTCCTCACCTTTGACGACGGACCTAACCCCGAAACCACGCCCTGGGTGCTCGACACGCTGGCAAAGTACAACGCCAGGGGAACTTTTTTTTGCCTGGGCAAAAACGTAGAGCAGTACCCCGACACGTTCAAGCTCATTGTGGACAGCGGTTGCGCCGTTGGCAACCACACCTACAGCCACCAAAAGGGCTGGAGCATGAACACCGGCGCCTACGTAGAGGACGTGGACTTGGCAGACACTTTTATTGGCAGCCCGCTTTTCCGCCCACCTTACGGGCGCATCGGGGCTAACCAAATTCGCATAGTTAGCGAGCGGTACAAAATTATCATGTGGAGCGTGCTGAGCATGGACTACAGCCGCCGAATTTCGCGCACAGCTTGCGCCAACACCGTTATCAACCTCGCGCGGCCGGGGGCTATCATCGTATTTCACGATTCGCTCAAGGCGTTCAACAACCTCCGCTACGCCCT
>JAITAP010000069.1 GCA_031284065.1 Prevotellaceae bacterium | reverse complement strand
TGTGTGTGTGTGTGTGTGTGTGTGTGTGTGTGTGTGTGTGTGTGTGTGTGTGTGTGTGTGTGTGTGTGTGTGTGTGTGTGTGTGTGTGTGTGTGTGTGTGTGTGTGCAAATAATCCGATTTATACAAATTATTAGCAATAAAAAACATTAAATTATGTTGGCATACACACATTTCTCTCTCTTTTAGTTTGGCATTTGAATGATTTGCAAAGTTACGATTTTTTTATTCCCCATGCTTAATTCGATAGTTAAAAAATATGAAAATTTTTCCACGTAAAATTTGTCCAAAATAAAATATGCTCTTAATATCATGTTACAGCTGAAATATAAATTACTACGGGAGGCTAAAGGTAAAACTAAACCCATGGGCGGGCTATAAAAGTAGAATGGCAGTAAGAAATTGCACGTCAACCAAGTAGCTGAAAATTTGGCGGCGTAAAACAGGCAACGCCAAAAAACAGACGCACAGCTTGTCAACAAAATTCAGAAAAATGTTGAACGCGTGCAATAATCCGGCTGCATTGGTACTTGACGCTACGGGACTCCGCTCTTCTGCATTACTAAACTTGCCATATCACTTTTTTTTATTACCTTTATGGGCTTTTATAGCTATGGCATATTTTACGCTGTATGGCGTTAAAGGCGAATAACTTTAACAACACAAATGGGAGGAAAAAAACGAAAATCGGATATTCTACAAAATTTGAACCTCTACTTGGAGAGCGTCAACAAGTCTTTTACGTATGCGCATCTGCTCAAGTCGCTGCGGATACGGAAGGACGCTAACCAGCAAGCTAAGGTTGCTGCCGCTGTAGATACTTTGGTAAAGGAGGGCAGGCTTGCGCTCACGCCGGATGGCAGGTACAAGACTCGCATGAAAGGCGTGGAGATTACGGGCGTCTTAGATATGACCGGCAACGGCTTTGCCTACGTAGAAAGCGACGAGAGCGATGTAGATATTTTTGTGCCGCCGCACGCGCTGAACCATGCGCTGCACGGCGACACGGTGAGGGTGTTCGTGCGCAAAACGCCCCGTCGCCCGGAGGGTGATGTGGTGGAGGTGGTGAAGCGTGCGCGTACGGAGTTTGTCGGCGTGCTCAAAAAGCTAAAGTGCGCCGCTATCGTAATCCCCGACAGCCGCCACATGCACGTGAACATTCTCATCCCCTGCAAGCAGGTGGGAAATGCCAAGGATGGGCAAAAAGTGCTGGCGTCCATCATTGACTGGCCTGCAAAAGACAAGCATCCCACCGGAAAAATAGTGGACGTGCTGGGCAACCCCGGCGAAAATAACGCCGAAATGCACGCCATACTTGCCGAATACGGGTTGCCCTACAAGTTTGACCCGGCGGTGGAAAACGCCGCCAACCAAGTGCAGGACGACATTACGCAGGAGCTGCCCAAGCGTCGCGACTTCCGCAAAATTACTACCCTCACCATTGACCCAAAGGACGCCAAAGATTTTGACGACGCTCTCTCGCTGCGGCGGCTGCGCGGCGGAGGCTTCGAGGTGGGCGTGCATATTGCCGACGTAACGCACTACGTTACGCCGGACTCTGCGATTGACAAAGAGGCGGTGCGCCGCGCCACGTCGGTGTACCTCGTTGACCGCACAGTGCCCATGCTCCCCGAGCGGTTGAGCAACGGCCTCTGCTCGCTCCGACCAAAGGAGGAAAAGCTGTGCTTTTCGGTGGTTTTTGAGCTGGACAAAAACGCAAATATCGTTGCGCGGTGGTTTGGCAAAACGGTCATAAAGTCCGATTGCCGCTTTACCTACGAGGAGGTGCAGGATATTATCGACAGCGAAAAGGGTAACTTTGGCGAGGAAATTCTCACGCTGCACCGGCTGGCGCAGCTGCTGCGCGCCGCGCGGTTTGAGAACGGCTCTGTTGGGTTTGAGCGCGCCGAAGCCCGCTTTGACATCGACAAAAACGGCAAGCCCATTGGCGTTTACTTTCGCGAAGACACTCCCTCGCACCAGCTGGTGGAGGAGTTCATGCTGCTCGCCAACCGCAGCGTTGCCGAGTGCATAGGCAAACCGGAGGGGCAGGCAAAGCCCAAAACGTTTGTGTACCGAATACACGAAAACCCCAACGAGCAAAAGCTCTACAACCTGAGCCACGTGGCGCAACAGCTGGGGTACAAGGTGAACTTTGGGAAAGGCGAAGCCATATCGCGCAAGCTGAACGCGCTGCTAAGCGAAGTGCGCGGAAGCAAGGCGCAAAACCTGCTCGAAACGTTAGCGCTGCGCTGCATGGCAAAAGCCCGCTACAGCACCTCCAACGCGGGGCACTACGGCTTGGCGTTTACCCACTATACGCACTTCACCTCGCCCATACGCCGCTACCCCGACATGATGGCGCACCGCCTGCTGGAGCGCTACCTCGAGGGCGGAAAATCGGTCAAAGCCGACGAATACGAGGCGCTGTGCAAGCACTCCAGCCAAATGGAGGGGCAAGCCGCCGACGCCGAGCGTGCCTCAATAAAGTACAAAATGGCAGAGTACATGCAGGATAAAATCGGGCAGGAGTACAACGGAACAATTTCGGGCGTTACCGACAGGGGCATATACGTGGAAATTGACGAAAACAAGATTGAGGGTATGGTGCTGCTCCGCTCGCTGAAGGAAGATTTCTTTTTCTTTGACGAAGAAAACTACCGCGTTGTTGGCCGCCGCACGGGTAAAACCTACACGCTGGGCGACGCCGTGCGCATCAGAGTGAACAACGTGAACATGGAAAAAAAACAGCTGGACTACCTCATGCTGGAGGACGACGGCGAGCAGGACGGCGAGCTTGTCGTAAGAGAAGAGCGAAAGAGAAAATCATCAAACCGCCGTTCACAAAAAAAATAATAACTTTGCAGCTATGCTATATAACAAAGAAACGGAAATGCTATACACGCGGGGCTGCTGCTGCAAGCGGCAATCCACAGGGGATACGGCGTGCTATGAGGTAGCATCGTGCCAAAAGCTGGCAACGTTTGACTGGCTAACGGGGATACACAACGCCGCGCTGCCCGCAGACATTGTAGAGGTGCGGTTTAAGAACACGCGCAAGGCATACTTCAAAAATGTACACGAGCTGCTGCTGCAAAAAGGCGATATTGTTGCCGTAGAGGCGTCGCCCGGGCACGACATAGGAATTGTTTCGCTCACGGGAGATCTAGTGGTTCTGCAAATGATGCGAACCGGGCAGTGGTCGGACAAGTACGAGTACAAAAAGATTTACCGAAAGGTAAAAAGCGGAGACGTGGAGAAGTGGAGCGAGGCCATCGCGCTTGAGCACCAATTCATGATTCGCTCGCGCCAGTTCGCCGCCAAGCTGCAGCTGAAAATGAAAATTGGCGACGTGGAGGTGCAGGGCGACAAGACAAAGGCGATATTCTACTACATTGCCGACGAGCGCGTCGATTTTCGCGAGCTGATAAAGCTGATGGCAGACGATTTTCACGTGCGCATAGAAATGCGGCAAATTGGCGTGCGGCAAGAGGCCGGACGAATAGGCGGCGTCGGCACGTGCGGACGGGAGCTGTGCTGCGCGCAGTGGCTGTGCTCCTTTGCATCGGTATCAACCACCGCCGCGCGCTACCAGTCCCTCGCCATCAACCAGCAAAAGCTGGCGGGACAGTGCGGAAAGCTTAAGTGCTGCCTCAACTACGAGCTGGCGTGCTACCTCGACGCACAAAAAGATTTTCCACAGACATTTGACGTGCTGGAGGTGGCAGAAGGCACGGCATTCCACCACAAAACCGACATCTTTAAGCGGACTATGTGGTATAACTTCGACAAAAATTCCATAGAAAACCTCACCGCCGTGCCGGTGGAAAGGGTAAAGGAAATTTTGGCGCAGAACAAAAAGGGCGTAAAGCCGGAGGCGCTGCTAAGCGGCAGCGCTGCGCAGGCTAAGATTGTAGAAAAAGAGCCTGAATTTACGAGCAATGCCGACGAAGACAGCATTACCCGGTTTGACAAGCTCGCCCACCGCCATTTGCACAGCAAAAAGCACAGCAACTCCCAGCCTCAAGGCGGGAACGGCGGCAAGAACCGCCCCGAAAAAACGCACGGCGGCAACCTCGCCAAACCAGCAACGAACCCATCAAACAACGAAGCAAAACAAAGTAAACATGCACAGGCAAAACACTACCGACCCCACAAAAAAAAGTAAGCTGCCGGCGATAGCCGTAGCCATCCTCGCGCTGTGCCTCTGCGCCTGCGACGCATCGCGCGTGTACGAGCGGTACAGCGCAATGCCGGCCGAAGGATGGCACAAGGACAGCAGCGCCGTTTTTGACGTGTACGTTAGCGACACGGCTGCGCTCAACAGCCTGTACATTGATTTGCGCCACGCAAGCGCCTACCCGTTCTGCAACATTTACCTGTTCGTAAAAGCCACCGCGCCGTCCGGAGCCTCTACGCGCGATACGGTTGAGTACATCCTCGCCGACCAGTACGGGCGGTGGTACGGAAAAGGGTTCTCCAGCGTAATTGACAACCGGCTGGCGTTTCGCAAATTTGTTAGATTTCCGCGCAGCGGCGTTTACCGCTTCGAGGTGTGGCAGGGCATGCGCATGAACGTGCTGCCGCACGTAATCAACGTGGGGCTGCGCATCGAAAAGCAGCAGGATTACCCCGACGTTGCAGGCATGTAGCGCTTTTGAAAAACAGCTATGACAATTCAAGAAATACAGCAACAGATCGTCGAAGACTTCAGCGTATTCACCGAGTGGCTCGACAAGTACGCCTACCTCATTGAGCTGGGCAAATCGCTGACGCCCTACGACGAAAAACACAAAACGACGCAAAACCTCATTGAGGGCTGCCAAAGCCGCGTATGGCTCAACGCCGAGCTGGTACGCGGCAAAGTTGTCTTCACCGCCGACAGCGACGCCATTATTACCAAAGGCATTGTGTCGCTGCTTATCCGCGTATTTTCGGGGCAAACGCCTCAGGACATTACCGCCGCCGACACAGCGTTTATCGACCAAATAGGGCTTCGCGAAAACCTTTCACCCACCCGCGCCAACGGATTGCTAAGCATGATAAAGCAAATAAAGCTGTACGCCATTGCCTTTAAAGAATTAGAAGTAAAAAATACGGATTGAGGCTGGAATTGGGCATAGCATACCCGTAATTGAAAAATCAGGTCGCATACTATTCCTGCTTGGTAAACATTCCAAATTCCCAATTAAAACAGAGGATGATATTCTTAACTTATAGTTAATTTCTAATTAAAAAAAGCGATAATGGTATGACGATTAAAGAATTTGCGGATAAGTTTAGGCAAATAAAAGAGTTAGGGTATATCCCTACAAAACGGAGAGGCTCTACAGGCATAGGCTACACCTTGGAAACCCTTTTAGGCATACCCGAAAATAACAACGCTCATCCCGATATTGAAGGTGCAGAGTTAAAAGCGCATAGAACAAACGGGAATAGCATGATAACCCTATTTACGTTCAACAGTAAAGCATGGAAAATGCCACCGCTGGAAGCCGTGAAAAGGTATGGAAGCTTTGACAAAAACGGACGACAGGGACTTTACTACACCATATCGCTAAAACCCAATAGCGCAGGGCTCTTTCTTGACGTGCAAAAAACGGAAATCGCTGTTCGTCATATTTCCGGCGAAGCAATTGCAGTATGGCAGCTACAAACGATAGCGGACAGATTTATGCAAAAACTTCCTGCGCTACTTTTTGTTTCAACCTTTACCGAAGAGCGCGATGGAGTAGAATACTTTCGCTACTACAGGGCGCAATTGATGAAAGGAACATCGCCCACATTGCTGGCAGACCAGCTTCGCGCCGAAAATGTTTTGGTAGATTTACGGTTACATGGCAAAGGAACAATAGTAAGAAATCACGGAACAGGTTTCAGAACTTACGAAGACAAATTACCCTTACTGTTTAATAATATAGCTGATTTATGAAGTATCAAGTTGTTAGAAATACCAAGTACGACTATGCAGGGCAATCTTACGCTTCGGTTTATCCCAACTTGCATAAGTATCCTGCAACTATGCTACCCCAAATCGGCATTGATATTCTCAAAGAGTTGAACGTGTCGAGCGGAACGCTGCTTGACCCTTACTGCGGCTCCGGGTCATCTTTTGCAAGCGCGTTGGAATGTGGAATTACCGAAATGTACGGCTTCGATATAAATCCATTAGCGGTGTTGATTTCAAAAGCAAAATTTACAAAAATATCTTTGAGCGAATTTTTAGAAGCAAAGCAAACTTTCCGAAACAATATCTTTGAGTTTTTGAAAAACGAAAATAATATCAATGACTTAACCCGACCAAAGATTACCAATATTGATTTTTGGTTTTCAAAGGAAGTCATTGCCAACCTGACCGCTATAAAGTATTTTATTGATAAAATCGCAAGCGAAAATGTCCGCACCTTGTTTCTTGTCCCTTTTTCGGAAACCGTGCGGGACTGTTCTTATACGCGCAACAATGAGTTCAAGTTGTTTCGGATGAAACCGGAAGACTTACTGAGCTTCAACCCTGACGTTATTGGCGTTTATTTAAAAAAGCTGGAAGACACGTTTTTTCTGTACTCAAATTACTACTTCCCAAGGTTAGGAAACGAGGTGAAAATAGCCGTTGAGTACTCAAAATTTCAGCCTCGAAACGAGTATTTTGACGTTGTCCTCACAAGCCCGCCTTACGGCGACAGCCGGACTACGGTTGCTTACGGACAATTTTCAACGCTTTCTAACGAATGGTTAGGCGTCAACTATGCCCGCAAAATAGATGGCATGTTGATGGGCGGGATAAAACCAAAACGCATTACCACAAAAGGATTTATTGCCGACTACATTGCACAAGTCAACCAAACCGACAACAAACGAGCATTAGAAGTATCCGCTTTCTACAATGACTTAGGTAATTCGATACAACGCATAGCAACCTGTATTCGGAAAGGTGGAAAAACAATTTATATAGTTGGAAATAGAACGGTAAAGAATGTACAGCTGCCAACTGACCAATTTATTGCAGAAAAATTTGAAGAAACCGGATTCAAACACTTAGTAACTTACGAACGAGCGTTGAGCAATAAAGCAATGCCGTCTAAAAACTCTCCGACCAATATTACCGGAAAAACAGTAAGCACGATGTTGTCGGAATACATTGTGGTTTGTGAGAAATTATATTGAGCACAACAGGTACACAGAAAAGTTGGAAACAGAGGATGATTTTTGTTAACATATTTCGCGCTCTTGGCGAGCTGGTGAGCAGGTATCAGGTGGCAATTTACGTAACCGTAATTTTTCACCTGTGCATTGCTATTACTTTGATGAGCTTTAGGCTGCATACCGTTACCCATTCTCCGCCGATGGAAATTGTACTGGAAGATTTTTCGGACGAAAAAGCCGAAAAGTTGGAGGCGTTACAGCGCGAAAAAGAGCAGCTGGAGCACGAGGTAACCCAGCTGTTGCGGCAGACGCGCGAGCAGCTGCGCAACGTGGCGGTGAACGAGGAGTGGGAAAAAAAGAGCGACGGCGAGCGCAACGAGTTGCTGGACGAAAACGACGAGCTGCAAAAAAGGCTTGCCGCCACGCGGCAAATGCTCAGCCAGCAAGAGGCGCAGCACGACAATAGCGCAGCGCAGCTGCAAAACAGCCGCAGCAGCGCAAAAGACAAAACGCAGGAAAAGGATGCGCCGTACACAGGCCCGTCGGTCATGTCGTACCACCTGACGGGGCGCAGGGCTTTTGCGCTTCCGGTGCCGGTGTACCTGTGCGAAAGCGGGGGAGACGTGGTGGTAAACATTGTGGTAGCCCGCGACGGCTCGGTTACCTCAGCGAATGTTGACGGGAAAAAATCTGCCGCCTACCCGTGCATACGTGAAGCCGCACGGCAGGCGGCGCTGCTGTCGAGGTTTTCGATGTCGGAGTCGTCCAAAAGCCAGCAAGGCAGCATATCCTACCGGTTTGTTCCACAGTAAAAGCGCCATGACTACAACGCCTCCCACGCCTGCCTTTTTGCTACTTGGCTCCAACATGGGCAACCGTATGCAGCTGCTCGAGCGGGCGTGCGGCATGTTGCAGAAATCCGGCGTTTGGGTAGAAAAAAAATCTTCCGTTTACGAATCAGCGCCGTGGGGGTTTGAGGCGGCGCAAAATTTTTTGAACATGGCGCTACAGGTGCGCACGCAGCTTCCGCCGCTGCGCCTGCTAAAGGCAACGCAGCTGGTGGAGCGGCAGCTGGGACGGGTGCGCGCGGCAGGCGCAGGCTACTCGTCGCGCCCTATCGACATAGACGTGCTTTTTTACGGCGATAAAGTTGTAGCCGTTCCGTTGCTCGCCATACCTCACCCGCGCTTGCAGGAGCGTCGCTTTGCGCTTGCGCCGCTTGCCGAAATCGCCCCCCGGCTTGTGCACCCAACGCTAAAAAAAACGGTGGAGGCGCTGCTGCGCGAGTGCAGCGATACGGGCAGCGTTGCAAAGCTGGGGTAGCGCAGGCTACATCATGCCACGCGCTTTTTTGGCAAGGCTGTTGGCAAAAACAAACTCGTTGAGCTCCACGTTCTCCGCGTCCAGAATATCGTTTTTGGCGCCCTCCCACCACTTTTTGCCGTTGTGGAGAAAAATAATCTTGTCGCCTATCTCCATTACCGAGTTCATATCGTGCGTGTTGATAATGGTTGTAATGTTGTTTTCTACGGTAATCTCCTTAATGAGCGCATCTATCAGGATGGCGGTTTTGGGGTCAAGGCCGGAGTTGGGTTCGTCGCAGAAAAGGTATTTGGGCTTAAGCGAAATAGCCCGCGCAATGGCAGCCCGCTTTTGCATGCCGCCGCTCAGCTCCGAAATACGCAGCTTGCGCGCGCCAATAAGGTTCACGCGCTCAAGGCAGGCGTGCGCACGGTCGCGCTGCTCGCCCTTGCTTATGCCGGAAAACATGGAAAGCGGAAACATTACGTTCCCCTCCACTGTGGCAAAGTCAAACAGCGCACCGCTTTGGAAGAGCACCCCAATTTGCTGCCGCAGCTCGCTACGTCGGCGGTGCAACAGGCCGGTGTACTCCACGTCGTGAAACCACACCTCGCCGCGGTCCACTTGGTGCAGCCCCACGAGGCACTTAAGCAGCACCGTTTTGCCCGACCCGCTTTGGCCAATAATAAGGTTGGTTTTGCCCTCCTCAAAGGTTGCCGAAATATCTTCCAGCACGTATCTTCCGTTGAAGGATTTGTATATGTTTTTTGCTGCTACCAACGAAGTATAGCTACCACTAATTTATATAAAGCCGAATGCGCAAAATCATACCGCGCAAAGCATGGCAACAACGCAGCCTTAGTAGATTGAACGGCGCCCGGCTGAGGTTGTTTTGCTATTTGAATCAGGTGAAAAATAAGCTGTTCTTCTACTGGTGAACATCGCTTCCCCCGGATTTTTTAATGCTAATATTTGTATACGTCAGCACTTCGAGGTTGACGTCCGAGCCGCCGGAGGCGGATACATTCACATTATTTACCTTTCCGCTTACGTTAATATCGGCGCCTCCCGAAGCGGTGGCGTTCAGGGTTCCCGAGGCGGTTACTTTGACGCTCAAATCGCTACCTCCGCTTACCGACAAAGTGCAGTCGGCGGTTTGGAGATTTCTCACGCTACAATCCGCGCCGCCCGCCGCAGATATGCTGGTATTTCCGGCAACGGTCAGGTTGCTTATATCGACGTCCGCGCCACCCGACGCTGATATGTCGGCGTTTTGGGCAACGGTCAGGTTAGCGATATTCGCGTCGGCTCCTCCGGACGTGCGCAGCTGAAATGAAACGCTACACTTCAAGCTGTCTGCGTAAAAGTCCGCGCCGCCGGAAGCGCTTACCTTGTCGAGCGTCGGGGCGGAAACATACACCTTAGAGTCTCTGCTCCCGAACACATTCCCAATACTTTTCCTCCAACTGATGACAAGGGCTTCGCCGTTCACTTCGGTAATAATTTCATCAATATACTTTTTATCGGTTTCTACTACAACGCTGTACGAATCGCTTTGGGTAAAATAAACGTCAATACCGCTTTCTATGCCTACTTCTCGAAAAACGCCTGTTTCTCTACCCTCTTTGACCATTGTTTTTGCCACGCAGCTCATTGTACAGAAGAAAGATACGTAGACTAACGCTAATGTTGCTAAAAAATTTTTCATATTACCACCTTTTTTTATTTATAAATTATTGACTTTCAAATACATACTACAGACGTGCTGTAAATCAACAAAAAAATTTAATCCGACAAAAACGGGTTAACCCCTAATTTTTTTTCCACTCCCCTACCTCCAGCCCGCTCATGCTACCGTTTTTTACCTCAAGCCGGACGGCGGTGCGCACGGTGTGAAACCCGTACTTGCCCGCCGCGCCCGGGTTAATGTGCAAAAAGTTCAACTTTTTATCAAACATTACCTTGAGAATGTGCGAATGGCCGCATACGAAGAGCTGCGGGGGGTTGCTGCGGAGCAAGCCGGCAATGGAGGCGTCGTACCTGCCCGGGTAGCCGCCAATGTGCGTCATGAACACCTCCACGCCTTCGCACGCAAAGCGCTGGTGGAGCGGGTAGGAGGTGCGTATATCTTCGCCGTCAATGTTGCCATACACAGCGCGCAGGGGCTTAAGCGCGGCAATAGCGTCGGCAACGCCGCCGCCGCCAATGTCGCCCGCGTGCCAAACCTCGTCAACTTCGGCAAGGAAGCGGCGTAGCGGCTCGTCAAACAGCCCGTGGGTGTCCGATAGGATTCCGATTTTCATGGCGGCAGCCTTTGCCCCGGCGTTCGCCTACCTTGCAGAGGTAGCGGCAGCTTTGGGTAGCGTTTTGTTGGCCGGGATATTCAGCTCCTTTCGCACCAGCTCCGTAATGTCAATGCTCTGCTCCGTATCCCAGTAGGCTAAGGCAGCGTTGCTCACGTCGTAGATGTAGGTAAATCCGTTGTCCTTGCCCACTTTTTTCACCGCGTTGGTTGCCTTTTCGATAACGGGTCGCAGCAGGTCCATTTGGCGCTTTTGCAGGTCTTCGCGGGCGGTAACCTGAAACTCCTGTATGCGCTGCCCCTTATCCTGAAGGTCTTTCTCCTTTGTTTCGCGGATGGCTTCCGACCACGTTCTGGCCTTTTGCTGGTACTCTTGCAGCATCTTGTTATACTCCACCTGCATGACCTCTATCATCTCCTCCAAGTCTTTTCCGTAGGCCATGTACTTGGCTTCGGCCGAGTCGCGCTCGGGCATCAGCGCGAGCACCTCCTGCCCGTTGATGTGCCCAAATTTATACGTTTGCTGCGCATTTGCGCCACATGCAGCTGCAACAAGCGCAGCGCACAAAATGATTTTCTTCATAATTGCTTTTTTTTACTCAAATTTTAGAACTAATACTCTTCGTCGTTTTGCACAGGATTTTTCCGTGAAAATTTTATGCATCGTCATCACCCTGCTAATCCCCTAACGGGAAAGCGAGGAGGCGGTTTTTTTCCTATTGATACTATTCCCCTGCGGGGAATTGGAGCGAAATTCGGCGCGACCGGATCGCAAATTTACGCCGCGCAAAATACAGGCATTTGGCAGAAGCCGACAGGCATTTTAGCTACTTCTACCCTGTCGGCCGGCCTTCAATTAACCGCAATCAGCGGCTCCACGTCAGAATCCCAGCCTTTTCAGCACATCGTCGCTCCGGTCGTAGCGCGGGTTAATGTAGATGAGCGCGGGGTTGTTGGCTGCGTCAAAAATGACGGCGTAGCTGCCCTCCGTAGCCACGTCCTTAATGGCGTTGTAGAGCTGGTCTTGTATGGGCTTTAGCAGCTCCTCGCGCTTTTTGAACAGCGTACCCTCCGGGCCAAAGTGCGTCCGTTGCAGCTCCTTTGCCTCTTTTTCCTTAGTGATAATTTCCTCCTCCCGCTTACGCTTCATTTCCTCCGTGAGGAGCATTTTTTCGGCCTGAAACGTGCGGAACATTTCGTCCACCTTTTTGTAGAGGTCGTCCACCTCTTTTTGGTATCCGGCGGAAGCTTTGTCCACCTGATCCTGCGCATTTTTGTACTTTGGCATTTTATTCAAAATGTACTCCGAGTCTATCACGGCGTACTTTTGCGCCTGCGCCGCGCCAACTCCCATCAGCGCTACCATTGTTGCTATTAAAAATATCTTTTTCATCATTTTTTTGTTTACTTGTAATTACATTTTCAGTAACAGAACATGCTTAGCTCCTAAAACGGCATTCCGATAATAAAGTGAATGTTGCTGCCGCTTGGGTCTGTTTCGCCGGATATTCTGTCGAAGCCGTAGCCCCAGTCAATGCCCAGCAGCCCAATCATGGGCAGCATAAGCCGCACGCCCACGCCGGCGGAGCGCTTTATCGAAAACGGGTTAAAGGATTTCATGTCCGACCATGCGTTGCCGCCCTCAAAGAACACCAGCCCGTAGATGGTAGATTGCGGCGAGAGCACAAAGGGGTAGCGCAGCTCTACCGTAAACTTGTCGTACACGTTGGCCATTTGCACGCCGTTGGTAATGGGCGTAAGCGAGCTGTTTTTGTACCCGCGCAGCCCGATGGTTTCGATGCCGTAGAGGTTGTAGCCCGACATGCCGTCGCCGCCCAAGTCAAAGCCTTCGAAAGGCGAGTAGCCAAGGTCTTGGTTGAAGTATCCGAGGTACCCGAACTGCGTTTTGAGCGCAAACACAAAGTCTCCCAAGATTTGGTTGAACCACGCCATGCGGAACGTCCACTTGTGGTACTCAATCCAGCGGTATTTGTCCTGATATGCCAGGGCGGGGTCTTTATAGTTGAGGCTGTTGAACAGCGAGTACGGGGGCGTAATTTGCAGCCCGATGGAGAGCTCCGAGCCGCGTCGGGGGTAAATGGGCTGGTCGGTGGAGTTGCGTCCCAGTATGGTTTTCACGCTAAAGTTGTTCGATATGCCGTCGGTGAAAATGAACTGCCCCGCCCAGTTATTAAGCCTGTACTGCTGGTAATCGACGGAGTTGTAAAGCGTAAAGTAGTTGTCGGGCCACTTGAGCCGCTGCCCCAGCCCTACCGACGCTCCCAGCACCGACATGCTTACGTCGCTCGACTGAAAGAGCCCGTAGATGCTGCCATAGTTGTTGTTTTGGTTGGTGTAGTAAACCGAAACCGACAGCGATTGCGGCTTTCTCCCGCCAAACCAAGGCTCTGTAAAGCCCACGCTGACGGCTTTGTAGTACGAGCCGTTTGTTTGCCCGCGAATGGTCAGGGTTTGGTTATCGCCCGAAGGCAGGGGTTTCCACGCTTCCTTGTCAAAAATGCTGCCCATAGAGAAGTTGCTAAGCTTTAGCCCGATGGTGCCCACAAACATTCCTGCGCCCCACCCGCCCGAGAGCTCTATCTGGTCGTTGGGCTTTTCCTCCACCACGTAGGTAATATCTACCGTTTCGTCCGACGGGTTGGGGTTTAGCTTCGGCTCGAGCTTTTCGGGGTCAAAGTGCCCCATTTGCGCCAGCTCGCGGACGGAGCGCATGATTTGCGTTTTGCTGAACAAGTCGCCCGGCCGCGTCCACAGCTCGCGGCGAATAATGTGCTCGTTGGTTTTGGTGTTGCCCTGTATGAAAATATTGCTGATGGTCGCTTGCTTGCCCTCGTATATGCGCATTTCCAGGTCCACCGAGTCGCCGTCAATGCGCACCTCTGTGGGCTGCACGTTGAAGAAGAGGTAGCCCTCGTCCATGTACAGGGTGGCTATCGAGTTGGTTTCGTCGGTGCGCAGGTTTTTATCCAGCGCCACCATGTCGTAAACATCGCCCTTGCGCAGCCGCAGGATGTTTGCCAAAAATTCCGACGAGTAGCGCGTGTTGCCCACCCACGTAATGTTGCGGAAGTAGTACTTTTGCCCTTCGTACATCTTAAACTTCAGCCCCACGCGCTTGTTGCTTATCACCCACATGGAGTCGCTCAGGATGGCGGCGTCGCGGTAGCCCTTTTCGTTGTAGTAGTCCAGGATATGCTGCCTGTCTTCGTCCAGCTTTTTCTCAATGTACTTGGTAGAGCGCCAAAAGGTGTACCACCGCCTGCGGTGCACCTCCTTCATTGCGCCGCGCAGCTTTGATTCGCTTACTTGCGAGTTGCCCTCAAATTCTATTTCGCCAACGCGCACCTTGCTGTTTTTGGTTACCTCAAACACCACGCGCACGCCGTTGCCTATAGACGTATCGGCGATAACCGTAGCGTCCACCGCTACGTTTCGGAACCCTTTTTCGTAGTAAAAGCGCTTGATAACGTCAATGCAGGCATTTTTGAAGTACTCCGAGTATTCGTTGCCGCGCCGGATATGCAGCGCCTCCTGCAAGTCGTCCTTTTCGCCTTTCTTCACCCCCTTAACATCGTAGCTGATGATGCGGGAGCGCTCCTCAAGGTAAATGTCCAGCGTTATTTTATCGCCCACCACCTTGGCTGCCGACAGCTTCACGTTGGAGAACATGCCGTTAGCCCAGAATTTTTTGATGGCTTGAGAAATCTGGTCGCTCGGAATGGTGATGGTATCGCCGTGCGAAAACCCGGAAATGTTGATGATTTGGTCTGAATTGTAGTACTTCACGCCCGAAATGGTAATGTCGGCAATGACATATTTTTGGGGAGATGCGTAATCTTTGGAGAGCTGCACTTCGCTCGCAGCTTCCTCTTGAGGCTTGACCTCAGAGGCTGCCTCCGCGCTGCTGTCTGCCGCAACGGTGGCTGTACTATCAACGTTGTTGGCATTGCCAACGCTGTCTGCGCTATTTATAGCTTGCGCCCAACCCCAAAAAGGTATCGCAACGAGCATGCATGTTACTAAGATTTTTTCAAACATTATGAACTAATTTGTACGTAATCAATTTTTCCTGTATTACTCTTCGGCTACTCGCCCAAACCTGCGCTCGCGCTTCTGAAATTCTTTTATCGCCTCCGCAAAGTGCTGCTTGTTGAAATCAGGCCAGAGCACCGGCGTGAAGTACAGCTCGCTATACGCTATTTGCCAGAGCAAAAAGTTGCTCACGCGCAGGTCGCCCCCTGTTCTGATAAAGAAGTCGGGGTCGGGGATGCTTGCGGTGCTAAGGTACGACGACAGGAGCGCTTCGCTCACGTCGGCAGCCTTCAGCCTGCCCTGCTCTACGTCGCGGCACATTTGCCGTGCGGCGGCAACAATATCCCACCGTCCGCTGTAGCTGAGGGCGAGCACGAGCGTCAGCCCCGTGTTTTTTTCGGTTGACCGGACAAGGTCGTTCAGCCTGTCCTGCACCTTTTGGGGGAGCGTCAAGGTATTACCTATCGTGATGAACCGTATGTTTTGCTTTTTAAGCGTCGCCTCTTCCTTTTCGATGGCGTCCACCAGCAGCGACATGAGCGCATTTACCTCAACTTTGGGGCGGTTCCAGTTTTCGGTGGAAAACGTGTAAAGCGTGAGGTAGCTCACGCCCTGCTCCACCGCCGCTTCAACCGCAGCGCGTACAGCGTCCACTCCGCTCCGGTGCCCAAACATGCGCTGCAAGCTGCGCCGCTTTGCCCAACGGCCATTGCCGTCCATAATAATGGCAACGTGGCGGGGAATATTCTGCAATTCCTGTGGGCGCGGTTCTACCATACTTGTTAGTCTTTCTTCAATTCATGACAGCATCCTTTGTCGGACAGCTGATAGGTAAGGTAAACTCCAATGTAGGAAATCCAATCGTTGTTGTTGGACGTTCTTGCCGACGATGTTTGCACATTTTCCCAGCCATCCAAGCTGTCGTTGAATGTTTTGCGGAAAGTCCATTCGGCGCCCAGCGTAAAACGGTAAACAATGCGGTACTTTGCGCCTACGGCAATGGGAAGCTGCAAAAACGGCGCTCCTCTGCTGTACGCGCCCCCCACGCCCAGGGCAAAATACGGCGAAAATGAAAATTTTTTGGGGTCGTACCCGAATGGCTCGTACGGGGCAAACCCAATTTCCACGCGTATATCCGCGTCAAAAAAGCGCTGATTAAACGAAGCCGGCTTTTGAAGCGGCAAGTTAGACATTAAGCGGCGCTCGTACGCAGAGGGATTTCCGCGAAGATTTCCCCCCCCAAAGCCTACCCTCAGGCTATAGTACTCGGTAGCTGCGTAGCGTATAACGCCGCCAACGTAAACGCCGGGGCTGCTCATGACGTTACCGGGGTTAAAGTCGCCTGTGTATGACGAGGCGCTTACCAGCCCGCCAATGCTCACTTCTTTCTGCGCTTTGACAGAAAGCGACGCAGCCAGCGTTGCAAGCAAGAATGGTATGGGTAACCTCTGGATTTTCATATAAACTTGGTAGCCTTATAAATGCCATGTATAGAGTTCGCACGCGCTTCCTTTTTGTCGGCAAACGCCGCGCCGTGTATGGCAGGCCGAAAATAATTTACGTTCGGTATATCGGGCAAAATTAGCCATAATATTGCTATCGTGCCACAGCCCAAGCCCGCTGTTAACACATAATAACGCTTATCCGCGCACATCCGCTCCCCACAGCAGCTTTTCGCGAAGCGTTCGGTAAAAGCTGGAGCGCTGGAATTTGACAAAGCCGATTTTTGCAGCCGCCTTTTGCACCGTAACCTTTCCGCCCGCCGGCAGCTCGTACGATTTGCTATCGACCCCGATGATAACCGTGCCGCTGCGCGTCATCATTTCAAGCTCCACGCGCGCCGAATCGGAAATAATGATAGGGCGCACGCTCAGGTTGTGCGGGGCAATGGGAGATACGATAAGGCAGGGAGCGTCGGGCGCAATGATGGGGCCGCCTGCGCTCATTGAGTAGGCGGTAGAGCCGGTAGGCGTGGCGACAATAAAGCCGTCTGCCCAGTAGCTGTTGAGGAGTTCGCCGTTGATGTGCACCGTGATTTCGGCAATTGACGCGCCGCGCCGCTGGAGGAAAACCTCGTTGAGCACGTGCTGCCGCTTGTCGGTGCACCCGTCAACCTGTAGCATGGCGCGGGGCTCCACCTCGAAGCGTCCGGATAGAATATGCTCCAGCGCCTCGTCGGCGTCGGCAACGGAAATGCTCGGCAAAAAGCCCATTCTCCCGGCGTTTACGCCTACCACCGGTATGGACGTGCCAAACACCAGCGAGGCGGCGTCGAGAAATGTGCCGTCACCGCCAACGCTCAGGAGGCATACCACCTCTTTCGGCGACAAATCTTTTGTTTCGGTAAACAGCTTCACGCCGGAAAGCTGCCGCTGCGGTTCGCTCTGCATGTTGCGAAAAACCGGCTCGTACAGCAGCGCCGTTATCCCTTTGCTGTGCAAGCATTGCACCAGCCGCAACACACACTCTACCTGCCGGGACACTTCGTTGCGGCTATAAATGGCTATTTGCATTATTGCTCAATATTGGCTTCCTAAATAATTTCACGCGCTACGTCAGGGTTACTGCCTGTAGGTACTTCGCGCTCTACATCAAATTTCCTTCCTGCGGAGATTATGCGGCAACGCACGCTGACAATTTCGCAGAAATAAGTTGCTAATTTCGCAGAAATATTTGATTTTTCAGCGCCAAAATGACGATTAAAGCTGTAAATAATGTTTACGACAAAAAAAAAGCCAGTCACCCACCTTGTAGATGACCGGCTTGAAACTAAAACGGGCGTAGAACTATTCGCGAGGGCGAGCAGCGTTTACACGCATGTGCCTACCGCCTACTTCCTTGTCGTTTAGTGCTTCGATGGCAGCATTGCCCTCGTTTTCATTGTCCATTTCAACAAAGCCGTAGCCTTTTGAGCGGCCTGTTGCCCTGTCAACAATGATTTTTGCGCTTGTTACATTGCCGTATTCGGCGAAAGCGTTTCGCATATCCTCCTCTTTCATGGAGTAGGCAATGTTACCAACATAGATCGTCATAAAACAAAAATTACGTAAGTGAAATAAAAATTAATACAGCGCAAATGTAGTGATTTTTTCATTGCGGATACGTTAAAACTGAAAAAAAATAAGTTTTAACAGAAAAATTTTTTCTGTATTTCAGCAATTTGTTTTTCACCATCATGATAATCAGCGATATAACCCGCGCAAAATGCTGAGCCTGTAGCTCAATATAATTTTGCAGGCGAATTTGGTCAAGTGGTAAAGATTCCTTACCTTTGTGCTCCTTTTTTTGGCGAACATACAGCGTTGGACGCTAAAGCATACACGCCCCTTTAGCTCAGTGGTAGAGCAGCTGTTTCGTAAACAGCAGGTCGTCAGTTCAAATCTGATGAGGGGCTCGGAGGGAAATTAGGAGTAAGTAGAAGCCTTGTATTACAGCAAAAAGCCTCGCGAATTTTTTTTCGCGAGGCTTTTTATTTGCGGCAAAACGCGCTACGCCCGGTGCGCGCGCTACGTGTTCATCCCGCCGCATACGTGAATTACCTGTCCGGTAACGTACGACGACAAGTCGGAGGCGAGGAACAGCGCCACGTTTGCCACGTCTTCGGGCGTTCCGCCGCGCTTGAGGGGAATGGTTTCCGCCCACTTGGCTTTTACCTCTTCGCTCAGCTGGTTGGTCATATCGGTAATGATAAAGCCCGGCGCAATGGCGTTGGCGCGAATACCGCGCGAGCCCAGCTCCTTGGCAACCGACTTTGCCAAGCCTATCAGCCCGGCTTTGGAGGCGGAGTAGTTGGCCTGCGCAGCGTTCCCGCTCACGCCTACCACCGAGCTCATGTTGACGATGCTGCCCGCTTTTTGGCGCATCATGACGGGCGCTACGGCGTGCGTGAAGTTGAACGCCGACTTCAGGTTTACGGTGATGACCGTATCCCACTGCGCCTCGCTCATGCGCAGGAGCAGCCCGTCGCGCGTGATGCCGGCGTTGTTGACCAAAACGTCAACGCGCCCAAAATCCTTTACGATTTGCTCTACCACGCTATGCGTATCCTCAAACAGCGCGGCGTTTGAGGCGTAGCCTTTGGCTTTTACGCCAAGCGCGGCGATTTCCTCCTCCGTTTTTTTTGCGTTGTCGTCAATAGCCAAATCGGTGAACGCTACGGCCGCGCCTTCCGACGCCAGCTTGAGCGCAATTGCTTTGCCAATGCCGCGCGCCGCGCCGGTTACAATGGCTACTTTTCCTTCTAATAGCTTCATGTCTTTTTTTAATTTAGTGTTTGTTTGGTGAATGAAAAACAGGGTGCAGTAAGCGCCTGCCTCAAAGCTTCAGCTCTGCGGCGATAGCGTCTATTTTTTTGTCGAGCGCTGCGGTCACGCTGTCGAAATCGGCAGCGTCCTTGAGGACTTCGCGCACGCCAAAGTAAAACTTAATTTTGGGCTCTGTCCCCGACGGGCGCACGGACACTATGGTTCCGTCGTCGGTTACGTACTGTAGCACGTTGGACGTGGTGGGCTGGTCGATGGCTTTTGTAGCGCCGGTCTTCACGTTTTTCAGCTCCAGCGTTTGGTAGTCGTATATTTCTTTTACGTCCGAGCCTGCAAGCCTTTTGGGGGGATTGGCGCGGAAGTCGCGCATCATCTGCTGAATGGCCTCCAGCCCGTCCTTTCCCTTTTTGGTAATCGAAATTTGCCGCTCCTTGTAGTAGCCAAACTTTTTGTAAATGTCGAGTAGCAAGTCAATCATGCTCAATCCCTGCTCCTTTGCCCACGCCGCTACTTCGGCAGCCAGACCGCAGCTCACCACAGAATCCTTGTCGCGCACCAGCTCTCCCACGTTGAAGCCAAAGCTCTCTTCGCCGCCGCCAACGCAGGTTTTCTGTCCCTCGTACCTGCGCACAATTTCGGCAATGTACTTAAATCCGGTGTAGCAGCTGTAGCACTCCACGCCAAACGCCTCGGCAATATCGGCCACGAGGTTGGTGGTAACAATGGTTCTTATTACGTACTCCTTGCCTTGCAGCTTGCCCAGCTCTTTCCAGCGGCGCAGCAGGTAGTAGGTGAAAATGGAGTTTGTCTGGTTTCCGTTGAGGATAAAGAAGTCGCCCTTTTTGTCGCGCACGGCCAGCGCAATGCGGTCTGCGTCGGGGTCGGTGGCGAGCGCCAGCTCGGCGCCGGTAGCCACCGCCTTGTCGATGGCCATTTTGAGCGCGGCGGGCTCTTCGGGGTTGGGCGAGTAAACCGTAGGGAAGTTGCCGTCGTTAACGTCCTGCTCGGGCACGTGGATAATGCCGGTAAATCCCATGCGGGCGAGCATTTCCGGCGCTATCTTCACGCCGCAGCCGTGCAGGGGCGTGTAAACAATTTTTATATCCCTGTGCTTCGCAATAGCCTCCGGCGACAGCTTGAGCAAGCCCCCAATGCCGTCAAGGTAGGCGTTGTCAACGTCCTTGCCGATGATTTCGATGCTGCCGCTGCCGCCCGTGAACTTCACCTGCGAGGGGTCGGTTATTTTGTTCACCTCGTTGATAATGTTCGTATCGTGGGGAGCGGTAACCTGCGCACCGTCGCTCCAGTAGGCTTTGTAGCCGTTGTACTCCTTTGGGTTGTGCGAGGCGGTAACCATCACACCGCTTTGGCAACCAAGCAGGCGGATGGCGAAGCTCAGCTCCGGCGTGGGGCGCAGCGCGTCGAAAAGATAGACGTGAAAGCCGTTGGCCGCAAAAATATCGGCCACAATCTTTGCGAAAGCGTCGCTGTTGTTGCGGCAGTCGTGCGCAATGGCCACCTTTACCTGCGGCAGGCCGGCAAAGCTTTGCTTCAGGTAGTTTGCCAAGCCCTGCGTGGCCATGCCCACAGTGTACCTGTTCATGCGGTTGGCGCCCACGCCCATTATTCCGCGCAGTCCGCCCGTGCCGAACTCCAGATTGCGGTAGAAGCTTTCCTCCAGCTCCTTTGGGTTGCTCTGCATCAAGTCGCGTACTTGCTTTTTGGTTTCCTCGTCGTAGCTGCCGTTGAGCCACGAATTTGCTTTGTCCAGCGCCTGCCGGTTAGCGATTGTATTTGTTGTGTCCATGTTGTGTTTTTTAATTTTTTATTTTACATTGTACCAAGTCGTTTAATTTTTAGATTTTTTACTCTCAATCAGGTTATGTATGTCCGTCAACCGTTGCATCCGTCAAAAGTACGCTCTACATCCGCCCATTGGCATGAATCCGGTTTGGTAGGTGTAGTCGTAAGCCTGACGGCCGGTGTTGTACACCTGCATCCAGATATTTTTCCGGTTGGTGAGGTTGTTAACTTCAAAATACCACTCCATTGCGAACTTTCGGAAGTTGTGCTTCACGTTGAGGTTCAAATCGCAGCGGAAGTACGCCGGAAGCTTGTCCCTGTACGCCGCGCTGTAGTCATACACGGAGGCCGCGCCTACATGCTCGACGGAAACGGGCAGAATACGCTTGTTGCCCATGCCGGTTGCCTTAAAATTTACCGACAGCAGGTTCGAAAATATTTTCCATTCGTAACCGCCAAGCGTCGTAACGGCGTAGTTGCCGGCAAACTTCGTACTTCGCTCCACGCCGTCGTAGCCGGTATATTTTGAGTTGTACAGCGAGGCGGTGAGCAGGAAGTAGTAGCTGTGGGCAAAAAATTTCTCTACAGTCAGCTCCACGCCGTAGTTTTTGCCTGTACCTTGGTTGGTAAAAGCTTCGTCCCACCGGTTGTAGTAGCCGTCGCCGAGGTTAAGTATAGACTCCTCCGGCGTGCCGGGGGGAACCGGCACGTCGAACAGGTATTGGTAGTAGGCTTCCACTTTCAGGCGCAGGTTGTCAGCCGGTTTCAGGTCGTACCCCAGCACAGCTTGCCAACTTTTGGTGAAGCGCAGCTTTTCGTTGGGCAGCTCTTCGTTGCGCCGGTAGAAATATACCTGACGCGGCTGCATCTGTGAGTGTAGCCCGACGCCTGCGCTGAGGGACGACCGCTCGCCAACCGCCCACTTTAGCCCGACGCGCGGCTCTACCGAAACATCGCCGTTCAGCCCGTAGTAGTGGGCGTAAACGCCGGGCGTGAAGCTCAGCGCGTCGCTGAAGCGGCGCTGCCATTGCAGGTGCGCTTTCAGCAGGGCTGAACGATACGCGCCGCTGCGTAAAGTTTCCGGAGAGCCGTTGCCGTGAAACGTCTCTTCCATATTGGTATTAAAAACGTCTATGCCCACCCCTCCCGTGAGGAAATTCCGGCTGTTGAACCGATGGTGCACCGACGAGGCAAAGGCAATGCGCCCCTCAGAGGTTGTCCCGTTGTAGTAGTCACTGGCCGCGTTGTCGGGGTAGCTCAGCATTTTTAGCAGGACGTCAATGCCGGAGTACTGCCACGAGAGCCTGTTTTCAATGCGCGTCTGTTGTCCGAGGCGCAGGGTGTAGCTCAGGCCGGTGAAGTATTGCCGGTTGGTTTCGTTTGTGTCCTCGCCTTTGTCGCCTGCCTGCCATTTGCCGTCGTCGCTCATGTCAGGTGTTATGTGAATGTGGCTGCCGCCCCACAGGGCGATGAACGAAAGATTGCCCCGCTTCAGCGGAATGTTAACCTTTGCCGTTACGTCCTGATACTCGGGAATAGCCTCCCCTAAGGCAGCCATTTTACCCCCAATTGCGTAAAGGGTTTTCAAAAACGAGTAGCGTCCGTTGACCATGTACGACGCGCCGGTTGCCTTTGAGAGCGGCCCCTCCGCGCCCAGCTCGAAGCCGTTGAAGCCTATGGAGGTGAGAAACTCGTGCTTTTGGTTGTTGCCGTTGCGCAGGCGCAGGTCGAACACGCCCGACAGGGCGTTGCCGAACTCGGCAGGAAACGCGCCCGTGTAGAAATCGGAGTTGGCCAGCTGGTTATTGTTCAGCATCCCCACGGGGCCTCCCGTGCCTCCCATCGCCCCAAAATGGTTGGGGTTGGGAATGTCGAAGCCGTCCAGCTTCCACAGCAGCCCCGACGGGGAGTTGCCGCGAATGATAATATCGTTGCGCGTATCTTCCGCCGCCACCACGCCGGCAAAGTTGGCCGCCATGCGGGCGGGGTCGCCCCACGAGCCGGCGTAGCGGTTGGCCTCTTCGCTGCTCAACATGCGGGCGCTCACCGAAGCCATCCGGTTTAGCGGCAAATTCTTGTCCGTTGCCACCGTAACCACCACCTCCTCCAGCTCGGTCAGCGACTCCTCCAGCGCAATCTCCAAAAAAATTTCCTTGCCCGAGTTGACCGGAATATTCGCCGCCACGTATGGGGCATATCCCATCATCGTAACGGTCAGCTGGCGCCTGCCTACCGGCACACTGCCGATGGCGAAATGCCCGTTGGCGTCGGACAGCGCGCCCAGCACGCGGTCGTCGAGCCGTACCGCCACGCTGGCGCCGGGCAGGGGTTGCAGGGTGTTTTTTTCAACCACCGTTCCGCGAATGGTCTGCGTGTACTGGGCAGACAGCGGAAGCGCAAGCAAAACCAGAAACACCGAAAACAGGCATAGCTCAAAAATCATTTTTGTGTAGTTTTTCATTTTTGTACAGCTTTTTCATGTTAGCATAGGTTTTCATGCAAAGGTAATACTTTCGGAGATAATATGCTCAAAATTTTTCCGGTAAGTACTTCGTGCAAGCTTCCCCACACCTACATTTTAATTAAAAATTCCTCGATCTATACATCTATGACAACTAAAAAGGCAACCACCACTACGCCGCCACACAATTTTTATTTTTTAAGCTCGGAGCCGCAGCGTAAAAACGCTCCGCTCCCCCATGCTGCCGCTGCTCAAAGGGCATCAACATTTACAGTTCCGGTTAGCGATTATATTTGCTACATTCATCTGATTTTTAAATTTACATTTGACTTCACGCTAAGGCGCTAACGTAAGTATGGTTGTTCTACCGCAGCTATTTTCCGGATATTTTTTCCACAGCATACACGAGCTGGCCGCTCGGGGTTATTCCCTCAATGACGACAGCGTATGATTTTAGCGCGTCAGCAGCGTAAAAATCCACTTCGGCTTTGCCCTCGTCCGACGTTACTACGTTTGGGTTCCAGTACACCGTTACGCAAGTCCGGTGCGTCGTCCCTTTTTTGTGGACTTGTTTCGTAGCGCGGCGCGTAAAATTCTTTTGCCTTCTGGTAGCCCAGCGGCATAACTGTTTTGATGTTAAACTTCATAGACTGGATGTACTTTTGCTCAAATCCGCTCTTGGTGGTAATCAGGATAACGCCGTTGCCCCCTCTCGATCCGAATATGGCCGCTTGCGCACTTTTTACAACTTCTACTTCATCCACCATTTCTACCGGTATATCCTTCAAGGTTTCTTCATCAATTTCCACTTCATCCACGTAGATTAGCGGGGCGCCGCTCAAGCCGCGGATGGATATTTTGTTGCCAAGCGCCGAAACGTCGGCAATTCGCCGCAGCACGGAAATCATGTCGTGTGCGTGCATTATCTGTGCCGTTTTTAGATCTTAGGTTTAGGATTAAATAGTTTTACAAATATTTTTTCAGCACGTTACTTTTTTGCTCTGGTATTTCGTTAACTATTTTTTGCGCTTCCGCCATGTGCGCCTCGATTTTTTTAATTTCGGAGACAATTTTTTGCTGCTCGGAGAGAGGGGGAACGGGAATTTTTTGGTTGAGAAAATCTGCTACGCCAATACGTGGAAGGCTAACGCCTTTCATCAATTCGGTAGTTTGCTTAACTAATTCTTCCGACAGCAACGCATACTTCAAAATTGTAGGCACGTTGGTTTTTAACACCAAAATATCCGTTGAGCATATCCCTTCCTCTTGGGCAATTATGGTTTTATTCAGGTATGGTCGCAGTTTTCCGTATAAAACATCCCCTTTTTGAAAAACATTTTTTGCAGATAAAATATTTTGACCTTTCTCATAGTTGGCAGCGTAAAGCCCCGTGTCGCTTTCTATGTGTTCAAGCCCCAAGTATAAAAATTCTTTGTTGGGATTATCCTGTGGATTACATTTTTCATCGGCAACATGACATAAATCTGATACTTTGCCTTTCGGACACTCTTTTAACAAGGAGAAGATTTGTTTTTTACATTTCTCAATTTTTTCTTTCGCCGCTGCCTCTACCTTTTCCAACGCTTCAATTTCGGAAACAATTTTTTGCTGGATTTCGAGGGGCGGGAGAGGGATTTGAATGTTTCTAAAATCAGGTTTCTGCAAATGTTTTAATCCAATACCTTTGAAATAAAATTCATTGATCATAGAAATTTTATTTTCTAAAAAGTAAAATAGGAATTTAGTTTTTATGGTTTCTTCATTATTGCTTTTTACAACAAACGTATCTGTTGAATATGCCGCCTTTCCATCGTAAAATTTCACAACAGCATTACCCCCGGTTGACAAGAAAATATTTTGACTATCAACCAAATATTCATTAAACCTAAATACATTCTCACCGCTTGTAAAAAAAGGATAATCGCCATTATTCAAATCTTTCGCGGTTCCTACTTTTATATTTGATTTATCATTTTCAAATAAAACATCACCTAATCTTACCAAGTTCCACCCACTCTCAATCCTTACTTTTTTTTTAACCACAAGTGAAATATTTTTATCGAATTTTTCTCTGCCAAAAGTAAGCATGTCCACCAAGCGAACACGCGAAATGTTGTTTTTCAGGTTTTCGCTAATTGGAAAATCGTAATCTCCTGCAAATGCTTTGTAAATGTAAATACTTGCCTTTTCGGAATTGGCGAAGTTGTTATCGTCGAAAAGTTTGGTACATTCGTCAATAGTCTTGCCGCGCTGTATGGGGTGGTAGCCTTCACTACCTCGTCGTTTTACAATTGTATACCCCAAAAATCTTTTCTCTTCTTCTTTTTCACCTGTCTTTATGATTACGGTTTTCCGGTGATAGTTGAGAACAAAATAGTAAAATTTTTCGGGGTTTACTTCGGTTTCACCCGTATAATCCAAGTATTTTTGTACCGGTTTTTCAATGCTGTTTATTGTAACATCTTCATGCGTTTTAGGATATTTTTCTGCAAGCTGATACGCAGTCTTTTTTATTCGCTCTACATCTTCCTCGTTCCTCTTGCGCAAAAACAGCACAACTGTGTTTGTGTTGGTTGCCATAAACGTATTACCACCTAATTGAGTAATGGCAATAACATCAAAATATTGCAAAATTATTTCACGGGCTTTGGCGTAAATTCCGGTGTTGCTGAGTATGGAGTTTGGCAAAACAATCCCTGCCATGCCGTTTTCTTTCAGCAATTGAGCGGCGCGTTCGACAAACAGGGCTTCAATTTCGCTGCTGTTTTCGGTAAGGTTTTTAAAAAGCGTGAACTCATTTTGCGCGCCGATATACTCCAAATCGTCTTTTACGCCATCCACAGAGTAAGGTGGATTGGATACAAGCACGGAAAATTGTGGTTTTTTAGCGTTTTCTTTCAGCAATCCGACGTACGACTTGGATTTCTCAAAATTGTCCAAACCATCGCCGAGAACAACCTGAGCCAAACCATCGCCATAAAAATAGCACCCCACTTTTGCTACTTTCACAAGCCGGTAATCTTTTTCAATACCATAAACATACTTTGCCGCCCAGTTGTAGGGGTCGGCTTTCCATGAGGCAACTTCACTTTGCGCCTTCGGGTAGAAATCGGACGTATCTAATTTTTCGATAATATCTTGATACTCTTCCAAAATTTCGGTAATAAAATGCCCGCTACCCGCTGCATAATCAATTGTGGCAGGTAGCGAGGGCGCAGGTTGATTAATTTCTCCTTCCAGTAGTTGAGGCAAAGGCAACGACTTTACAATGAATTTTGTAATAGTAGGTGGCGTAAAATATTGCCCCGCCTCCTGCTTCAGCCCGGTGGTAAGTAGCTGCTCAAAAAATTCGCTCAAATGCTGCTGTTTACGTGGATAACGGATTTGATATTTTTGCAGTAATTCAACAACTTCTTTCAGAACTCTGTGGTTTTGCTCGAAGGTATCGTCGTCAAATACTTCTTTAATGTCATATATTTTATTTATTTTAAGTACATTTTTCTTTCGCTCCAAAAGTTCTTCATGTGATTTTGCGCCTTCAAAATCTTTGTCGTAAATACCGGCAAGTTCTTTTTCCAAAAACACCCTAAGGCCTTCTTTGTGCAAGTTGAAAAGCCGCACTTGGAAGTCAACGGGATTATCGTCGTCTCTCCAGTAAAACTCCAACTCGTCATTTTGTTTTTTTTGTTCGTCATAAAGTTTTGCGAGGAAAAGGTTGAAAATTTTGTTGAACGCATTAGGTTTGTCCGATACGGAGTGTTTGCGTAAAATAGTTGCAAATTTATTGAACAGCGACCGCCCTTCTACTTCATCCAATTTTCGCAGGTTGTTTTTTGTGATTTTTTTTCTTCCAGTAAAGTTGTATGGCTTGGCCTCGTCCTCAAATACGCCGTTATCTTTGGTTAGCTTATTCCACCTTTCGTAAAAATCTTTGACGTCTCCCGTGCGGTAGTCGTCTTCAATCCTTACAATTTCGTTGCGGTAAACCATTTCGCTCCCCTTCGGCTCCGAGGCGTACAGCATAATGACATCGGCCTTGTTGCTGAACTTAAAGTAGGTAAACAGCTGCCCACCGTCTTTTTCCATTCGGGCAAACGCTTTTTCAAATTCTTTACCGTAGGTTTTGCACTCAATCAGCAAATACTCGGCGCCGTCATCGCGGGTTACGCAAATGTCCAGGCGTCCGGAGTTGCCGTGTCCGGCAGCCCACGTTTTTTCAAGAATGATATTTTGAGGCTTGTACCCTTTTTCGAGCAAGCGGTTGACGCACTCCAACACTACGAAATTTTCGGGCTGAGAGAAGTTTTGGGTGGTTTTGCTATCAGATCGGATAAGGCTACCGTAGTCAATCGCATTTTTCTCCAAATCTACCTCAATGCAATAGCCATCTGCCTGCGGATATTTTTTTGAAAAAATACCGACAGCATTCTCTTTGGGGCTGAAGCCCAATAGTAGAAGTAAATCCTTGCAACTCATAGCAGGCAATTGTCAATTCTTATTATATGCCACAAAGGTAGGAAAAATTTGTATTTCATCCGCTACCTAAAAAGCTCGAGCGTTTCCAAGCTGTCCGCCCAGTGCGGGATTTCCACCCCGTAGGCACGCTTTATTTTCTCCTTGCAGAGCACGCTGTAGCTGGGTCTCGGG
>JAITAP010000049.1 GCA_031284065.1 Prevotellaceae bacterium | reverse complement strand
TAAACCTTAGCGTGCTGGAGCTGCCGGAGGTGAGGATACTCGGAGAACAGGTCTGCGAAGACTGGACGGAAGTAGCGAACTTCGTCACGCCCGCAAACGGAAAGTTCACATGCAGCTTTGGCTGCGATGACGGCAAGTTTAGCCCCCTGCTGGCCTCGCGAGGCACCGCAGGCTCCGTTTCCCTAACATACACCTTTACGGCGACTAACGGCTGCGAAAACTCCGATAAGAAAACTATAGAAATAGTCAATCTTCCCAACACCCCCATAGTGAACACCAAAGACGAAACGGAGGTGTGCGAAGACAACGTGAAGGTAAACCTCCAAACCGACGTGCCCGAAGCATCTGCCGCCAACTACACCTACCGCTGGCGCAGGGATATGGGCGTGCTGCCCAGCGAAGACAGCTCCGCCTACATGGCCACAAAGGCCGGCAGCTACGACGTTAGGATATGCAACAAAGGCCTCTGCTGGTCCAACAGCTGGAGCGACCCCATAAGTATATTTGTGAAACCGCTCCCAACACCGCCGGTTATTGCTGCGGAAAACGCCGCTTTCTACTGCCCCGGAGAGTCTACAACGCTGATAGTCAATGATTCGGAGCTTGGCAGCTTCCTCTGGTACAAGGGCGATAACCGCGAAATGTCCGAAATACCCGGCGAAATAACGGAAAGCTACAGCGCGAACGAAGTCGGGCAGTACGCCGTGAAGCTGTTCGGCGAAAAAGGATGTTGGTCGCCGTTTAGCAACTTTATTACCGTAGGAGAATACCCCCTGCCCAAGCAACCCGAAATTATCGCTTCGCAGACAACGCTCTACGCCGGGCTGGACTACAAGCTGCTGGTGAAATCTCCGCAGACAGACGAAACGTACGAGTGGTACAAAAGCAACCTCTCCATCGACGCCTCCGGCGTAACCGTCCCCATCTCCAACCTGAACGGCGACGATACCGGCCGCTACACGGTCAGGGTTACTGACCAGCACGGATGCGTCGTAGAGTCGGAGGCCTACGAGCTGGGGTGGTCCGAAACAGACCTGTTTATCCCCAACGTCTTCACCCCTAACGGCGACGGCATTAACGACAACTTCCAAATCCTCGGGCTTGACCGCTTTGTGGAACACAAGTTGCAGATAATGAACAAGCAGCGCGTCGTAATTTTCACGCAAAAAAACTACAGCAACGAGTGGAACGGCTCGGGCTACCTCAACGATGTGTACTACTACATATTAGAGCTTAAGCATCAGGACGGCGGCAAAAAAACGGTTTACGGCTACGTGCACCTGAAGCGATAAATGAGAAAAATGAGGTAGGTGAGATAGGTGAGATAGCAGTCCACAGATTACACGGATTAACACGGATTTTGTCCACAGATTACACGGATTAACACGGATTTTGTCCAATTCCCCGTAGGGGCGGTTCACGAACCGCCCCGTTTTGTGCAAAGTTCCCGCCCTTGCTGCCTGAAAGGCAGATTTTTTCATAACCGCAGTCCACAGATTACACGGATTAACACGGATTTTGTCCAATTCCCCGTAGGGGCGGTTCATGAACCGCCCTTACATGAACCGCCCTTACACGTGTCGCCCCCACGTTCGCGGCATCCCGCGACATCCCCAAGCCCTGAAAGGGCGAAATCATTAGCGTAGGGCAACGCCCTACGAAAGGAGCGAGGCACACCGCCTTAAGCCCTGAAAGGGCGAAATCATTAGCGTAGGGTTTGCGCCGAACATCGTGTCCCTGCTCCCCTCTCCTTTGGAGAGGGGCCGGGGGTGAGGTCTGTGCTGCCCTGCGGGTGCGTTGTGGTGGGAGGTTCCTCCGCTCCGCGCGCTCGTTCCTCGCGCGCTTCGGTCGGAATGACGGGGAGGGCGGGGGCTCTGCCACCCGCAGGTCGCTGATACCGCAGGTGGCTTCCCCCGCAGGTCGTTGCCCTGCGGTTATGAAAAATCTGCCTTTCAGGCAGGGGATGCCGCGGGATGCCGCACCCGCAGGTCGTTGACCTGCGGTTAAGAAAAAACTGCCTATCAGGCAGGGTGGGGTGGGGCTTGCGCAAGGGTAAGGGCGGTTCGTGAACCGCCCCTACGGGGAATTGGACAAAAATCCGTGCTAATCCGTGTAATCTGTGGACAAGAAGACCCGTGTAATCTGTGGACTGCGGTTATGAAAAAATCTGCCTTTCAGGCAGGGGATGCGACCTGCGGGGGTCAGCGACCTGCGGGTTGCGGCGACTGTCGCGTACCCTGCGCGGTTGCGGTTGCGTCGCCAAGCTTATGCAATAAAGTGCGAGCTGATGGACTGGCACTGGTACACCTTGTTGATAATGTCCGCGAGCATATCGGCAACCGAAATGATTTTGATTTTGCCCATCTCCTTGTCGCGCTTAATGGGAATGGAGTCGGTAAACACCACCTCCGCGAGCGCCGAATTTTGGAGTCGCTCGTAAGCCGGCCCCGAAAGCACGGGGTGCGTAGCAATTGCGCGGACGCTGGTCGCGCCCTTTTCTTTCAGCATGTCGGCGGCTTTGGTGATGGTGCCCGCCGTGTCTATCATGTCGTCGAGGATAATCACGTTTCGTCCCTCCACGTCGCCTATGGCGGTCATTTCGCCCACCACGTTGGGCTTTTCGCGGTTTTTGTGGCAAATAATCATAGGCGCGGCAAGTATTTTGGCGTAGGTGTTGGCTCGCTTTGCGCCGCCCATGTCGGGCGCGGCTACGGAGAGGTTGTCGAGGTTCAGGTTGCGTATGTAGGGCACAAATACGCGGCTGGCGTAGAGCAAATCTACCGGAACGTCAAAAAAGCCCTGTATCTGGTCGGCGTGCAGGTCCATCGTCATCACGCGGTCAACGCCTGCGGCGCTGAGCAGGTTTGCCACCAGCTTTGCGCCGATGGACACGCGCGAGCGGTCTTTGCGGTCTTGCCTTGCCCACCCGAAGTAGGGAATTACCGCCACCACCTTGTACGCCGATGCACGCTTGGCGGCGTCTATCATGAGCAGCAGCTCAAAAAGGTTGTCGGTGGGCGGAAAGGTAGATTGAATGATGAATACGGTGCTGCCGCGAACGCTTTCGTCAAAAGCGGGCTGAAATTCCCCGTCGCTAAAGTCGAGTACGGAGCACTGTCCGAGCTCGGCGCCAAAGCTGGCGGCAATTTTTTCGGCAAGGTAGCGCGAGGCGCGGCCACAGAAAAATTTAATTTCGTGCGTTGGAAGCATGGTGGTGCAGAAGTTGTTGAAATTTAGGTTGCATTGGGTAACGAAATCCGAACAAAAGTAGCTGAAAAAACGAACATAAAAAAATTTTTTTACGGCTTTTGCAAGTCGCTGTTAACGTGCTCTATATAGCGTAGAATTTCTTCGCCGCCCATTTTTTTTTCGGATGAGGTAACAAAAATTGGCGGCAGCTCCTCCCACGTTTCGAGCAAAGCCCGACGAAAACGCTCCACGTTGCTGCGCCGCTCCGTGCCCGATACCTTGTCGGCTTTGGTAAACGCCAGCGCAAAGGGAACGCCGTGCTCGCCCAGCTGCCGGATAAAGGCAAGGTCGATGCTTTGCGGCTGGAGCCGCGCGTCGATGAGCACAAAGAGCAGCGTGAGGCTTTCGCGCTCGCTGATGTAGCGAGTTATGATGGATGAAAATTGCTTCCGCTCGCTTTTTGAGGACTTGGCAAAGCCGTAGCCCGGCAAATCGACCATGTACCAGCGGTTGTTGACCAAAAAGTGGTTTATCAGCCTTGTTTTGCCGGGCGTACCCGATACCTTTGAGAGCTTGCCGTTGCCGGCCAGCATGTTGATAAGCGATGATTTGCCCACGTTGGAGCGGCCGATGAAGGCATATTCGGGCAACCCGCCGGTGGGGCACTGCGAAGGGTACTCGCTGCTTTTCACGTAAGATACAGACATGGTGTAAGGGTTCATAGCGCATACTTTGAGCGGTAGCGTCTCAAATTGGTTGTTTTTAGCACACAAATAACGCAGATTAAACAGAATTACACAGAGGCAACGATTTGGTTATGATGACATGTTGGAGGTACCAAGCGGATTCGAACCGCTGTAACCGGTTTTGCAGACCGGCGCCTAGCCACTCGGCCATGGTACCAAAAGCATAATGAGAACGTCAAAACGAGCCACAAAGGTAAGCATTTTTTTTTATCTTGCAAGCTGTTTGCCAAGCACGGGCAAAAAAAATTTGCTCCGGCACGCTATTTCCCGTCCACCCCTGCGTCAGGGCAAAACCTCCTCGCTTTTTTTGAAATCCTTGACGCGCAGCTGTAGCGTTGTGTTGCCCCGGTAAACATTTTCGGTAATGGAGTAGCACACGTCAACGGGTTTTCCGCTCTGAATATAGTCGAAAAATTGCGCCTGATTGAAGGCAATGGCGGGTATAGCTTGGTACGGCGCATTTTCCTGTATAAGGTCGAGCTTGATATGCTCGCTATCTGCGCCCACGAGCCGCATGTTGCCGTAGCCGTAGGCGCGCCGCGTGAGGAATACGGGCGACATGTTGCCGGGTCCAAACGGCTGAAACTGCTTGAGAATACGGTAAAACTTCGGCGTTATCTCCGCAAAGTCTATCTCCTCGTCAATCTCTACCTGCGGAATGAGCATGTCGGGTAAAATCATGCGGTTGGCAACATCCTCAAATCGGTTAATAAACGGCTCTACGTTTTCGGCTTTCATGGTGAGCCCTGCCGCGTACATGTGCCCTCCGTAGCTGGCGAGCAGGTCTGCGCAAGCTTCTATGGCCTGGTAGAGGTCGAAGCCCGGAATACTGCGCGCGGAGCCGGTTGCCATGCCGTTGCTTTCCGTGAGCACTATGGCCGGGCGGTAGAACGTTTCAACGAGCCGCGAGGCAACAATGCCCACCACGCCCTTGAGCCATTCGGGGTTGTAGAGCACAATGGTTTTTTTGGCTTGCAGCTGCGGGTCTTGCCGTATGATGTTGATGGACTCAAGGGTAATGCTGCGGTCAACGTTTTTGCGGTCGTTGTTCTGGTCGTTGACGATGTCGCTCATTTCGTCCGCCACGTCGTCGGTTTCGGCGGTGAGCAAATCCACCGCTGTTTTTCCGGACTCCATGCGCCCCGCTGCGTTGAGGCGGGGGCCTATGCGGAACACAATGTCGTCAACGCTTACCGGATGTTCGTGCAGCCCCGAACGCCGCATGATGGCCTGCAAGCCCTTGCGTGGGTTGCTGTTGAGCCGCTGCAAGCCGTAGTGGGTCAGCACGCGGTTCTCTCCGGCAATGGGCACAATATCGGAGGCAATGCTCACGGCAACAAGGTCAAGCAGGGGCGAAAGCATCTCAGCGGGAATGTTGCGCCGCAGGCAGTAGGCTTGCAGCAGCTTGTAGCCCACGCCGCAGCCCGACAGGTCTTTGTAGGGGTAGCTGCAATCGGGGCGCTGGGGGTCCAGCACCGCTACCGCCGCGGGAATTTCGCTTCCGGGAAGGTGGTGGTCGCAAATAATGAAGTCAACGCCCTTGCTTTTGGCGTAGGCAACCTTCTCAACCGCCTTTATGCCGCAGTCGAGCGCAATGATGAGGGTTGCCCCCTCGCTCACCGCGTGGTCTATGCCGCGAATGGCAACGCCGTAGCCGTCGAGGTAGCGCTCCGGAATGAAGTAGGAAACGGCAACGCCCTGCGCCCTGAGAAAAGAGTAAACGACCGACACGGCGGTAGTGCCGTCCACATCGTAGTCGCCGTAAACCAGAATTTTTTCGCCGCTGTCAACCGCTTTTTCCAGCCGCAGCACGGCGCTGTCCATGTCCTTCATCAAAAACGGGTCGTGCAGGTCGCCCAGCTGAGGCCGAAAAAATGACTTGGCGGCCGCATAGGTGGCAATACCACGCTGAACAAGCAGGTTTGCCAGCGAGCGCTCAATGGAGAGCGTAGAGCTTAGCTCTTCCACTTCGTGCGAAGCGCCGTTCGCTTTTTGTATCCAACGTTTATCCATCCCTGACTTTTTTTACTCCCTGTTGTAAGGGCTGCAAAGGTAGTAAAAAAGGCTCAATAATTGCAACCGAAAAAGACAAAAGAAATGACATGCGCCCCAAGCTCCTGAATTTTCCGGCTCTGGCATTGGCTGTTATGCTGCTTTTGCTGTTGGGATGATTTTTTGCGCCGATTGCCGATGCAAAACTTCGCCCAACAGAGCAATTCGCTTAAATATTTTCTTTGCTTGCTTCTTGTTTTCTCCAAAAAATGCTTACTTTTGCATCGCAAGTAGCAACAAATACCCAAATTATGGAAACAATAGCAGGAATAAAGTACACAAAAGACGCTGTCGGCCGTAAGCGTTACGTCCGTGTGGACTTGGATATGCACGGAAAAAACCAGCTGCTTGAGGATTTTTTGGACTTGCTGGAAATTGAAGCGCACAAAGGCGAGCCAGCATACCCGCTCAATGATGTTATTAGCGAATTAGAGAAAAAACATGGGAAAAAATTCCTATAGCGTCATTGTTACTCAAAAGGCAAAGAAAGATTTATTAAAAATAAATCAATTGTACATAAGCTCTATCGTTAAGGCTATTAAAGGATTAGAATCTAACCCGCGTCCCTTTGGCAGCAGAAAGTTGGTTGGATCTAAAAATACTCATCGTATCCGTGTGGGGGTTTACCGTGTTATCTACACAATTGAAGATGACATTCTTATAGTTGAGGTTGTGAAAGTTGACCATCGCGGGAATGTTTACAAATAGCCATCTTCTTTTACATTAAAAGGCATCATCGGTCGTAAGCGTTACGTCCGTGTGGACTTGGATATGCACGGAAAAAACCAGCCGCTTGAGGATTTTTTGGACTTGCTGGAAGTTGAAGCGCACAAAGGCGAGCCAGCATACCCGCTCAATGATGTTATTAGCGAATTAGAGAAAAAACATGGGAAAAAACTCCTATAGCGTTATTGTTACTCAAAAGGCAAAGAAAGATTTATTCATACTGATATAATTTTTATGTTTTTTGTTCCTGTGCATCATTCAATCTCCTTAATACAAATTTCGTGTTGGCGGCTTGATACAGATGCCTGCGCGAAGCATCGACGTGTGTCGGTTGTAATCCAACAAGCTCTCGCAGTAGCCGTTGTAATACTGAATGAAAAAATACTGATTAGAACGGCGGTTGAGTTTGATGTTCAGTTCGAGTTGCGTATTGAAATTTCCGGGTTTGGTGCGGGGGTTGATGACTGCCGACACCCAAATTTTATCGTTCAAACTTCTGTAATTCAACGCAATCAAACCGTATCCGCGATACTTGTACAGGTCGGTATTGCCGCCTCCCAAATCCTTGTCACCTTTGTCAAGCCACCCTGCCCAAACTTTCGCTTGTATGGAGAATGAGGGATTAAAGAGATACACGCCCGACAACGTAAAATAGTTCCAACCGCGCGATTCGATGCTGTCTCTGCCGTTTGATTCGTGTTCAAAAGCCAAAGTTGCAATACCGAGCAGCTGGTTACGGCAAATCACATGCTTAATGAGCGAAAGCCCCGGATTGTAGTTGTTATCTTTGAACGGCGCAGATTTTGCGTAAATATCCCAAAACGACTTTTGCGTATAAGTCAGCATCAAAAAGGTATTGTACGGCAAGACCGTTTTTGTCAGTCGATGACGAATACTGCATTGAAATTTAATATCGGCTGTATATCTGTTAATCTCTCCGCCAATCGGAATGCCCGACAGGAGATAATTATCCTTATACATCCCGAAAGGCGGCTGGTGGTCTATCTGATTGATAATTTTATCATAATCATCAATTTCGAGATACATAGGAT
>JAITAP010000021.1 GCA_031284065.1 Prevotellaceae bacterium | reverse complement strand
ACACACTCACACACACACACACACACACACACACACACACACACACACACACACACACACACACACACACACACACACACACACACACACACACACACACACACACACACACACACACAGCGCTCAGCGAGTTACGTATATTTACGCCTCGCGCCTTATTCGCTACTCTTACCTGCGCGTGCGCGTATTATAGCAAATATTTTTCAAAATTCATATATAGCTGCACCATATTTTTACGTTGCTATGGTGCGGCTCTTTTTGTGGCTGCATCTCTGACGCTTTGCAGCGCCGGCTGCTTGTTAACGTCGTTTGGACAAACCGTTGCCTCAAGAGCAACAAAAAGTGGCAAATTCTGCTTAAAAACAACTTTCGTTAGTCAGTTAGAGTAAGCCAAATTAGATAAAAAATGATGATGTGCATATATATGGAAATCACGAAGTTTACCCCATAATTATCTTAATATTATGAAATGTTACATTAAATTTTTGCCGTTTTGCGCGTTGCTGCTTTTGAGCTGCAATGCTACGTCCGCTCAAACGACCAAATTTTTTTCTATCGATCAGGGGCTGTCCAACAGCCTTATCAACCAAGTTTATCAGGATAAAAAAGGCTTTATATGGGTTGCGACGGAAAACGGGTTGAACAAATTTGACGGGAATAAATTCACCGTTTACCGGAAAATACCGGGCGACGCCACTTCGCTAAACAACAACCAGATTCAAACCATGCTTGAGGATTCGTCCGGCAACTTTTGGCTGAGAGCCTTGGGGCTGATGAAGTACAACCGCGATTTCGATACCTTTCAGGAAGTTTTCATCCGCGACGAATCCGGAAAGCGGATATATCCGCCCATTACCTCTATCTGCGAAAGAAAAAACGGGGACGTGTGGTTTGCCTCTTCGGGCATTGGCCTGTTTTCTGTGAAAAAGGGCGAAGCCGAGTGCAAGCTCGAGGCGCCGCTGAACAAGCGCCTCTCCAGCCTTTTCCTCACCGTTGTTTACGAAGACTCAAACAACCGCTTGTGGATTGGGTCGGATAATAGCGGGCTAAATGTTTACTCGTTCGATACCGACCAGCTGCATATTTACACCGCGTCTTCGGATGGAAAAAACCGGATTACGAGCGACGCCATTTCCGCCATCTGTGAAGATGGTAACGGCTCGGTCTTTGTTGGGACGCTGGACGGCGGATTGAATAAATTTGAAGCGTCCGGCATGAGCATTACCCCTGTACACGGGCGCGACGGCAACCGGCATATTTCCATAAAAACCTTGCTTTTTGACCGCGCCGGGCGGCTCTACGCCGGCACAGACGGCAACGGAATAAAAATATACAACCCCGAAAAGCAAACACTCGAACCTTATGAGCCATTCTCGTCCCCGTTCGATTTTCATAAGGCAAAGGTACACAGCCTGATGGAGGATAAAGACGGGAATATTTGGGCAGGTATTTTCCAAAAGGGCGTATTTTTTATTCCGGCCAACCCGAATGGGTTTCGCTATTTGGGGTACAAATCGTTCACAAAGAACAGCATCGGGACGAACTGCATCATGGCTATTTACAAAGACCGCTACGGCGTTACGTGGGTGGGAACAGACAACGACGGCCTGTACGCTCTCCACGGGCAGGAGGTGAGGCACTACGAAAACACAGACCTCCCCTCCTCCGCTCCCAGCACAATCTTGTGTATTCGGGAAACTTCGGACGGCAAGCTCTGGCTCGGCTCTTACCTGAACGGAGTTGCTCTGCTTGACAGGCAAACCGGAGCGTGCCGGTACATCAATACGAAAACCGACAACACCCTTTCGAGCAACAAAATCTACTGCATGGCCGACGACAAAAAGGGCGGGCTGTGGATTGGAACGCACAGCGGCGGGCTGTATAAGTACGACGTCGCGCTGCAATCGTTTACGGCGCGCCACTTCCAGCAACAGGGGAATGAGGGCGGACTGTCCAACAACTGGGTCAACGCGCTCCTGTACGAGGAGGAAGGGTTGCTGTGGATTGGCACGTTCAGCGGCTTGAATTGCCTGAATACGATGACGAACACGCTATATAAGTACATGAAAGAAACCTCCAGCCTGCCAAGCAACACGGTGTTTTCGCTAAAAAAAGACCGGCAGGGGAAAATCTGGATTGGCACGGACGAGGGGCTGGCCTGCCTGAATAAAAAAACCGGAGAAATAAGATCGTACACCACTCACGACGGCCTGCCCAACAACGAAATCTGCGCCATTGAGGAAGATGAAGCCGGAAACATCTGGCTAAGCACCTACTCCGGCATATCCTGCTACTCGCCCGTGGAGGACAAATTCACCAGCTACTACGCTTCCGACGGCTTGCAGGGGAACGAATTTAGCCGGGGCGCCGGATTCAAGTCAACCGATGGAGAAATTTTCTTTGGCGGAATAAATGGCATTACCAGCTTCATGCCGGGTCAAATTCACTCCAAAAAGGAAAATTTGGACGTGTATATCACCGGATTTTACCTGCTCGGAAAGCCCGTACATAAAGGGCAAAAATCGGGCAAAAAAGCAATTCTCGACAAGCCGCTACTTGAGGCCTCCCGCCTCACGCTCTCGCCCGACGATAACGTGTTCACCTTTGAATTTTCTACGCTGAGCTACGCTAACTCCGAAGGCGTTTCGTACCGCTACCGGCTCGAAAACTTTGACGCCGGCTGGATGAGCACGCCGCTTGGCGCAAACAGGGTAGCCTATACCAACCTGAGCTCCGGAAAATACACCCTTCTGTTTCAAGCCGTTGACAAAGAAAACAAATCGGAAGTCAAAGCCGTTGAAATTATTATCCGCTCGCCGTGGTACAATACAGCGGCGGCAAAAATCATTTATGTAGCCATCTTGCTACTAATACTATACGCTGCCTATCGGGTTATTTCGTCCCGCGTAAGGGAGCGGGACAAGCTGCTGCATCTGGAGCACGCAGAGCGGATGAATGAAAGCAAGCTACAGTTTTTCACCGACATATCTCACGAAATACGAACGCCGATGACCTTGATAATAGGCCCTCTGGAAAAATTACTGATGAAAAGCGACAACCCCGAGCTGCGAAGCGCCTACCTGCTGATTTACCGGAACGCGCAGCGCATACTCAGGCTTATCAACCAGCTGATGGACATCCGGAAAATTGACCGGGGGCAAATGCGCCTGAAGGCAAGGGAAACGGATATGGTTGGCTTTATCAAAGACGTTATGCAGTCGTTTGAGTATCTGGCAAGCAAGAAGAACATTGACTTTGAGTTTAACCCCGACATGCCGTCGCTAAAGGTCTGGATAGACCTGAACAACTTCGACAAGGCGCTGTTTAACCTCTTTTCCAACGCATTCAAGTTCACCCCGGAGGGAGGGAAAATAAGCGTTGCGCTGAAAACCGGAAGCGACAGCGCGGCAGAGGGCGCGCTGAAAAGCTACTTTGAGATAAAAATTCAGGACACCGGAATGGGCATTAGCAAGGAAGACATCCACAGGGTATTTGAGCGCTTTTACCAAATTGACAACGACGTTACCCGCTCCAACTTTGGAACCGGCATTGGCCTACACCTCTCCCGCTCGCTGATTGAGCTGCAACAGGGTATTATCTACGCCGAAAACAGGGCGGACTGCGACGGAAGCTGCTTTGTCATCAGAATGCCGCTGGGAAACGGGCACCTCCAAAAGGAAGAAATGGAAATCATACCGGAGCAGTCGCCGCTGGCAATTCTCAGCTACTCGAAAAAGGACGACTTGTTTGACGTTGAAGCCGAGCCGGACAAGCGCCCCAGCGTCAGCGCAAGAACAAAGTACCGGATACTGATTGCAGAAAACGACCTGGAAACAGGCCGCTACATCTGCCATGAGCTGGCGCCGCTCTACAAAGTTACCCAAATTGACAACGGAAAAGACGCGCTGGAGGCCATCCTGAAGGAAAAGCCCGACTTGGTGATAAGCGATATTCTAATGCCGAAAATGGACGGAATTACGCTCTGCCGGAAGGTAAAATCAAACGTAAATGTTGACCACATCCCCGTTATCCTCCTCACCTCCAAGTCCGGGGAAGAGGACTACGCCGAAGGGCTGGACAGCGGCGCGGAGGCCTGCATCGTGAAGCCGTTTAACCCCGAAATCCTGAAAAAAACCATTGCAAACATACTGGACAACCGCGAGCGGCTGAAAGGAAAGGCGCAATTGCAGTCGGAAGGGCGGATAGACAAAATCGAAATGAAGTCGTTTGACGAAATACTGATGGAAAAGATTTTGAAGGTCATCAACGATAACATCAAGAATCCCAACCTGAACGTAGAAATGCTTAGCTCGAGCGCAGGCATGAGCCGGGTACACATGCACCGGAAGCTCAAAGAGCTGACAAACCAGTCGGCGCGCGATTTCATCCGCACTATCCGGTTGAAGCAAGCGGGCGAACTGCTGAAAAGCAAAAAATACTCCATCTCGCAAGTCTCTGACGCTGTTGGGTTTGCCTCTTTCACCTACTTTTCCGTCAGCTTCAAGGAGTTTTATGGCGTTTCTCCACGGGAATATATGGAAACCCACACCGACAAACGCTCAGGCAAGTAGCCAAAGCCCAGGCAATTGCAGCGGAAACGCCGCCGATTTTGGCGCAAATTCAAAAAAAAATGTAACCGGAGTAAAAATACATGTTACAGTTCAGATATTATTCGTAATACCATTTAACACACAAGCCCATCTTTAACATTTATCTTTGCCGCAGTGAAATCTTATCATTTTTTTTATGAAAAACATTTTGAAAATAGCAAAACCCTTATTGGCGCTCCTCTTTGCCCCGCTGTGGCTTTCGGCTCAGAACATTTCTATTCAGGGCAAAGTGAGCGACAAAAGCGGAGAAGCGCTTGTTGGCGCAAGCGTTTCTGTCAAAGGAACTACAATTGGCGCCTCCACCGACGCCGCCGGCGCTTACTCCGTTACAGCGCCCAACGAAAACGCCGTTTTGGTGTTTAGCTACCTGGGGTATGTTTCCCAAGAAATTACCGTTGGGGCTCAGCGGATGATCGACGTAACGCTTACGGAAGATTTTCAGGCGCTGGATGAAGTCGTTGTAGTCGGCTACGGAACGATGAAAAGGAGCGACCTGACGGGCTCAATCACGTCGGTGAGCTCCGAGGCGATTGCAAAGTCGGTGCCGACTTCTATCGACCAAGTGCTGCAAGGGCACGCGGCGGGCGTGCAGGTGATGCAAAACTCCGGGATGCCGGGCGCAAGTACTTCGGTGCGTATTCGCGGCGTCAGCTCCTTGAGCGCGTCCAACGAGCCGATATACGTAATTGACGGAGTGATTATCGACGGCGGCGGGATGAACGGCGCAAGCAGCACGAACACGAACGCGCTAGCGTCTATCAACCCTGCCGACATCGTTTCGATGGATATTCTGAAGGATGCGTCCGCCACCGCCATTTACGGGTCGCGCGCCTCCAACGGCGTAATCATCATCACCACCAAGCGGGGGCAAAAGGGAGACGCTACCATCAGCTACAACGGCTACACGGGCTGGCAGGAAATGCCCAAAAAGCTGGACATGCTCAACCTGCGCGAATACGCCGCAAACCGGCAAACGCTGGCAGACTTGGGATTGCTGACGCTCAGCAACAGCTTTGCCCGCCCCGACCTGCTGGGAGACGGAACAGACTGGCAGGAAGAGCTGTTTAACCGGGCTATGATGCAAAACCACCACCTTTCTGTGGCGGGCGGAAACGAAAAATCTACGTATAGCCTCAGCGCAGGCTACTTGAATCAGGATGGCATTGCGGAAGGCTCCGGATTCCAGCGGCTGAACTTAACCGGCAGCTTTGATGCGCAGGTAAAGAGCTTCCTGAAAACAGGCGCCAGCTTTGCCTTCAGCAACTCGTATCAGGACGTTACCGTATCCAACCAGTCGCTCATTAACGTGGCGCTGCGGATGTCGCCGGATGTGCCCGTAAAAAATGCAGACGGGTCGTGGGGCGGGCAAGACAACGCGGAAACATGGATTCCCATAAACCCAATCGCGCTGGCCTTGCTGAATACTAACGAAAATGAAATGTACGGCATCCGCGCCAACACGTATGCTGACGCGACTATTATCGAAGGGCTGACGTTCCGCACAGAGCTTTCGTTTGACTACAACACAACCAACAACCAGCAGTTTTACCCCACCTACCATATTTCCAACACCCAGACGAACGAGACCAACCGCGGGAGCTTTTCCAAGCAGTACAACAAGTACTGGAGCTGGCGGAATGTCGTTACCTACAACAAGACGCTCGGCGAGATTCACAGCCTCAACGCCATGCTGGGGCAGGAAATGCAGCGGTCGAGCTGGGATTACCTTTCCGGTTCGCGCTCCAGCTACCCGATCAACGGCGCTACCGCTTTGAACCTGGGCGACGCCACTACCGCCGGCAACTCCGGCTACAACGGCGCCAGCGCCATCTTGTCGTACTTTGGGCGCGTGTTCTACTCGCTCGACGATAAGTATTTGCTGACAGCCACCCTGCGCCGTGACGGTTCGTCAAAGTTTGCGCCGGACAATCGCTGGGGATGGTTTCCCTCCGCCGCGCTCGCATGGAGAATATCCAACGAAAGCTTCCTGAAGAGCCATGACGTTATCAGCAACCTGAAGCTCCGCTTGGGCTGGGGAAAAGTCGGAAACCAGAACATTCCGGACAACTACGCATGGATGGCCACCTATGGCGTTTCCGGTTCTTCCGGCATAATTGCAACCAATACGCCAAACCCTGCGCTGGAGTGGGAGTCGACCACCTCCGAAAATATAGGCGTTGACGTGGGCTTGCTCAAGAACAGGATTGAGCTTATTGCCGACCTTTACTACAAAAAAACGGACAACTTGCTGCTGAAAGCGTCGCTTCCGGCGGCTTCCGGTACGTCGGGTATGGGCAGCAGCGCCCCGCCGTGGGTAAATCTGGGCTCGCTGGAAAATAAAGGTCTGGAGTTGACCCTCAACACCGTAAACGTAACCAACCGGGATTTTCAGTGGCGCTCAAATCTGGTCTTCTCCTTAAACCGCAACAAAGTTTTGTCCATCAACACCGAAACCGGCACCGACCCGCGAAGCATTAGCGACAACGCCTACGGAGGGGGAACAACAACGGTTACCCAAACGGTGGTGGGGCAGCCTATCGGACAGTTCTACGGCTATCAGGTAGTTGGACGGTTTGAAAAAGCGACGGACTTTTACTACAAAGACGCCGACGGAAATATCCGGCGAACGCCCGTTATGTCGGACTTGCCGATTGACGAGGGCGCCGGCGTATGGATTGGCGACTACATCTACAAAGACGCCCACCGGGACGGAAAAATTGACGAAAACGACCTGGACTTTATCGGAAACCCCGAGCCCGCCTTTACGTACGGCGTCGGAAATACGTTTACCTACAAAGGCATTGACCTGACGGTTTTTCTGTCGGGCTCCTACGGAAACGACGTGGTAAACTACACGCGCCGCTACTTGGATAACCCGTACAGAAACACCTCCAACCTGTATAAAAGGGCAATGGACTACGCCCACACGGAGCTTATTGACCCGAACGGGCCAAACGACTACCGCAACGTGCGCATTGCAGGCGGCGACCCTCACGCCTACCGTATGCCGCAGTCAACGGCAACGTCCGACTACAATACGGCGTTCAGCAACCGCTACGTGGAAGACGGCTCATACCTCCGAATCCAAAATATTTCGCTGGGGTACAGCTTCCCGCGCTCGTGGGTGAGCAAAATAGGCGTTCAGGGGCTCAAAGTTTACGCAAACCTCCAAAACGTTTATACTTTCACCAAGTACTCGGGGTATGACCCGGAAATTGGCGTTATCTATAGCAACAATAACCAGCTGAGCGGAATTGACGACGGGAGGTACCCCTCGCCGCGCATTTACACATTCGGCCTCAACCTTACTTTCTAATTTAGCGACATGAAAAATATGAAAACAACAAAATCAGTGTATGCAATGGCCGTGGCAATGGCGTTGCTTGCCGGCGCCTGCGATGATTTTCTCGAAATCACGCCAAACGACCAGATAACGGGAAGCAGCCTGACGGCCGATAATCTTTCTTCCCTCACCGCTCCGCTATACAACCGGGTATGGTTTGACTTTAACGATAAATTCTACTACGGCTTGGGCGACGGCGCTGCCTACAACCTCTACGCGCCCTACTCCAGCTATATTTACCCGTTTGCCGATTTTACGGTAACCGGGCTGACAGGCCCGCTGGTAAGCGCATGGCAATCGTTCTACGTGGTGATTCAGCAGAGCAATAAGGTCATCATTGGGATTAACGAAAGCTCCGCCGATCAGGAGACCAAAAATCTCTACCTGGCCGAAGCGCGCTTTATGCGCGGCGTAGCCTACTGGTATCTGGTTTCGCTGTGGGGAAACGTGATTATTTGCGAAGACCCGAGCGCGCTGGTTGCCAGCCCGCTTGCCAACGCGCACCCCCGCAAAGACGTGTTTGAGTTTGCCATCCGGGACCTCGAGTTTGCCGCTAAGTACCTGCCGAAAACGGCCGACAAAGGTAGCGTGAACAAGTACAGCGCCTGCGGGATGCTGTCCCGCGTATATCTGGCGTTTTCGGGGCTGGTGGATAACGAAAGCAACCCAAATGCCGGTACGCGCAACGAATCGTACCTTGCGCTGTCCAAAAAAGCCGCCGAAGAGGTTATAAACCACAGCAGCTTTAAGCTGATGTCAAGCTACCCGGATTTGTTTATGGTAGAAAATAACAACAACTCCGAATCCCTATTTGCCCTCCAGTGGGTGCCGGGCTTGACCAGCGAAACGGGGTACGGCGTAATCAATACCCAGCAAGCCTACTTTGCCCACAGCGCGGAGATTACCGGAAACGACGCCGCTTGGGGAGGCTATACAAGGTGCCCCTACGATATGATTAAGGAGTATGAGCCTGCGGATACTATTCGCCGGAAAGCCACATGGATGGGGTACGGCGACTTTTACCCCGAGCTCAGCAAAGCCAACGGCGGGCTAAAATTTGAGCCAGACAACGGCGAGCAGTGGCTCAACGTGAAGAAAGGCGTAACCGGCTCTACCAAAGACAACGCCGCCATAGGACGGATGAACTCCGCGCTGAATACCTACATGCTCCGCCTGGCGGAGGTGTACCTGAACTACGCCGAAGCCATCATGGGAAATGCAGAAAGTACGGCCGACCCTACCGCTTTGGAGTACTTCAACGCAGTGCGCACCCGCGCAGGCTTGGCCCCCAAGGAAAGCATTACCTACAGCGATATTCGCCACGAGCGGCGGGTAGAGTTTTGCATGGAGGGGCAAACATGGTACGATTTGGTCAACCGCGCCTACTACCGGCAGCAGGAAGCGCTCGACTACATTACGAGGCAGGATAGAGGAACAATCCCTGCCTTCCTTTTCGAGTCGCCCAATAGCCTTAGCATCGACTCCGAAAGAGAACCCGGAACGCGGGCAATCGGCGCAATAGGAGCCTCCATCTTGCTGCTCCCTTACCCCTCGGATGAGGTGATTAAAAACCCGCTGCTAAAGGAGCCCCCCGTTCCATACACGTTTACGGAGGAAAAAATTACCGACTTGTTTGAATAATGCACTAAAAGAATAAGCACATGAAAAATCATTTAAATAAAATTTTTTGGCTGACGCCCGTTCTCCTGGGCGCCTTGGCGGTAGCCGGGTTGACGGCTTGCAGTAGCGACGACGACGAAGCGTCTTCTGCGCCCATAAAAGTAACGGCGGTTTACTTGGAAGATGTACAGTCCGGCAGCAATACCGACAGGCTGGTAGCGTTTGCCCGCCTCGGGCAGACCATACGGCTGGAAGGCGCCGGCTTTTCGGGCTTGAAAAAAATCTACGTCAACGGATACGAAACCTACTTTAATCCGGTATTTGTAACGGAAAACAACGTATGGCTTACCTTATCCGGAAGCACGCCGACCGTAGAAGCCGATGCTGCGGTGCGAAATACAATTGCCCTGGAAAAAAGCGGTCAACCTCGGGTCGTTCACCAGTTCGAGATTCGCGCGTCTGCCCCTGCCGTTACGCGCATATCACACACCATGCCGCAGGCAGGCGACGTAATTACGCTCTACGGAACGGGATTGCATGGCGTAACCAGCGTTACCTTCCCCACAAATGTGGTGGTAACCGAAGGCATTGTTTCGGATGATGAAAATGGCGAATTTTGTGTGGTTACCGTTCCCGAAGGCCTGTCGGACGAGGGTGGAGCTCTGCTCGTAACCTGCGCCAACGGCGGCGCGTATTCGCCCGCTTGCTTCAACTTCAAGAAAGGATTATACCACGATTTCGAC
>JAITAP010000251.1 GCA_031284065.1 Prevotellaceae bacterium | reverse complement strand
GGCAGGGCTGTACGAAAAGAACGGTCGCTACCTCTACGTCAACCGAGGTTTTGGCTTCATCCCATTCTTTCTGGGGCGCGTGGGAATTTCTCCGGAGATAACGGTGCTGGAGCTGAGAGCGCGTCGCCGCGAGTAGCGATTGTCCTTAGACTTTTTGCCCCCTCCCCCCTACTTTCTTACTGCGCTACGCGCTTCCATTGCGGTGGTACTCGGCAAAGTTGTACTTTAGCCCGCTTGCGCCGCAGGTTCTAACGTTGCTGCGGGCTACCTGCACCCAATCTTCTCCGGATATTTCGGGAAAGAATGTATCGCCTTCGGCGAGGGTGTGCACGTGGGTAACGTACAGCCGCTGCACCAGCGGCATTGCCTGCCGGTAAACGCTGTCGCCGCCAATGATGAACGCTTCATCGCCCTGCGCCGCCTGCAAAGCGTCTTCCAAAGAACGAGCTGCTACCAAGTTATCCGTATCGGCTACCTGTGTTGTTTGCGATATGACAATGTTTTTCCTGCCAGGGAGGGGCTTCCCAATGGACTCAAAGGTTTTGCGCCCCATAATAACGGTATGTCCGGTGGTGAGCTGCCTGAAGCGTTTCAAATCCTCCGGAATACGCCACGGCAGCCGGTTGGCGTTACCAATAACGCCGTTGTCGGCCACAGCTACGAGTATGGAGAGAGATTTACAAGCCAATTTTTACAAAATTCAATTTTACAGAATTACAGAATTTTCAAAATTTACAGATTTGTTAATTTTGAAAATTCTGTAATTCTGTAAATTAATAAGATAGCCTATATCCACTTCACGAGGGCGAAGTCTTGTCTGTGGGGCAGGTCGGGGTGCTTGGCGTAGAGGCGCACGCCGGCGAAAATTACGCCGGGCTTTTCGGGCAGCACGTCAATGGTGTACGTCGCAATGGAGCCTACGTGCGATATGCAGGTGTACTCCGAAGCGCTTATAATCTTCATTCCACCGTTAGGCTCCTGCTCTGCCACTACCATTTCTACGCCCACGTCTTCGGGCTCGAGAGAGGCAATATCCAGCTGCACCTCCGACTGGTAAACATTCCCCAGCATGACTTCCTCTTCCTGCATGTTCAGGCGTTTGCGGAAAATCACCTCAATGCTGTCCCAATGCCTGCTCACGCGCCTTTTCCACTCCGCTATCTCCTTTACCTTGGCAAAATCATTTGCGCAAACGTCCTTGCTCCGCACGTAGAGCTTGTTGTAGTAGTGTTCTTCGTAGTCTTGCAGCATACGGTTTGTGGTAAAGTTCGACGCTACTTTGGCAATGGTGTTTTTTATCATCTGCACCCACTCGGTGGGAATGTTGCTGGCGTTGCGCTTGTAGAACTTCGGCGCAATTTCGTTTTCTATCAGGGCGTAAATGGTTTCCGAGTCGAGCTCATCCTGAAAATCCTGATGCTCATACGAACGCTCCATCGCTAACGCCCATCCCGCATCTTCTCTGTAGCCCTCAACCCACCAGCCGTCGAGCACCGAAAGGTTCATTACGCCGTTCATCACCGCCTTTTCGCCGCTTGTGCCCGAAGCTTCGAGCGGGCGGGTCGGCGTATTCATCCACACGTCAACGCCGGCTACCATCTTGCGGGCAACGCGCATGTCGTAGTTCTGCAAAAACAGGATTTTGCCGATAAACTGCGGGTACTTCGATATCTCTACTATTCGCTTTATCAAATCCTGCCCCGCCTTGTCGGCAGGGTGCGCCTTGCCTGCAAACACAAACTGGACGGGCATCTGCGGGTTGTTGACAATGTTGTTGAGCCTTTCCAGATTTTTGAACAGCAGGTGCGCCCGCTTGTAGGTGGCAAACCTCCGCGCAAAGCCGATGGTCAGGATGTCGTCGCGAAACGTTTCCTTAATTTCTACCAGCTGGCGCGGCGTGTGGTACTTCAGAATTTTGCTGTCGCTAAGGCGCTGGCGGATGTAGCGCACCAGCTTGTTGCGCAGCTCCTGACGCACAGCCCAGATTTTTTCGTCGGGCACGTTGTATATGCCGTCAAAGCAGCTCTTGTTGTAGTGGTGCTCCTTAAATTCGGGGCCAAAGGCCTCCGTTTGCAGACGCTTCCACTCGTTGGACGTCCACGTATCGTAGTGCACGCCGTTGGTTACGTAGCCAATGTGCAGCTCTTCGGGCTGGTAGCCGGGCCACATTCCGCACAGTATTTCCCGGCTGACTTTGCCGTGCAGCCAGCTCACCCCGTTCACCTCCTGCGAGCAGCTGCACGCGAGGTTGCTCATCGAAAACTTTTCGCTGGGGTCGTTGACGTTCACCTTGCCCAGCTTCATCAGGTCTTCCCACAAGGTTTTGAGGCGCTTTGGGTAGTGCGATATGTAGGTGCGCAGCAGCCCCTCGTCAAATGCGTCATGCCCCGCAGGGACAGGCGTGTGCGTAGTGAAGAGCGACGAGGCGCGAACAACCTCCAGCGCTTCGGAGAAGGTGAGGTTTTTTTCGTGCACCAGCTCGCGTATGCGCTCCAAGCCGATAAAGGCGGCGTGCCCCTCGTTGCAGTGGTACACGTCGGCCTCGACCCCAATGGCTCGCAGGGCGCGAATACCGCCAACGCCCAGCATCAGCTCCTGCTTGAGGCGATTTTCCCAGTTGCCTCCGTAGAGCTGGTGGGTAATGCTTCTGTCCTCCGGCAGGTTGTCCTCAAAGTCGGTATCGAGCAGGTAGAGCTCGGTGCGACCGACGTTGACGCGCCAAACACGCGCAAACACCGTGCGGCCGGGCATTGCAATGCTTACGGTTACCCACTTGGCGTCCTTGTCGCGCACGGGGTACGCCGGTATTTTCATAAAATCCTGATCGTCGTACTCCGCAACTTGGTCGCCGGTTGCCGAAAGCTTTTGCGAAAAGTAGCCGTAGCGGTACAGCAAGCCAACGCCCACCATTGGCGTGCCCTTGTCGCTCGCCTCCTTGAGGTAGTCGCCCGCCAAGATGCCCAGCCCGCCGGAGTATATTTTGAGCGAAGTGTGCAAGCCGTACTCCATGCTAAAGTAGGCTACCTTGTAGCGCACCACGTCCGCGTGCTCGGGCAGCCGGTTTTCGACGGGAGCGTTGCCGACGTGCTCGTCAAACAAAGCCGACTTCTGCGCCATGTAGCGCTTGAAAGTCGTGTAAACCGCGTCGAGCCGCGCCAAGAAGTCCTTATCCTTTTCCAAAGCCTGATAGCGCGTCAGCGAAATCATCCCCAAAAAGGCAATGGGGTTGTAGTCGCTCTGCACCCACAGCAGCTTGTCGATGGACTTGAAGAGCTCCACTGCCTCCGGGTTCCAGCTCCACCACAGGTTTTTGGACAGCTCCTCGAGCGAGGCAAGATTTTGTGGAATATTTTTTTGCACGATAATGCGATTCCACATTGGCTGGTTGGTCGATTGAATGGTGTTGATGTACGGGGTAAGCTCCTCGCGCGTTTGGTTAATAACGTCCTCCATGCGGTCGTCAACTTTGGCAAGGGCAATGCTGAACGCTTTTTTGTAGTAAGAAATCAGGTTGTCCCAAAGCGCAATGGATGATACCTGCTTTGCATTTTCGCGCACTGCGTCGAAATCGCTACTCGAAAGCTCGGAAAGCTCAAGCGCCTTTTTCACCATTTCGCTCACCACCTCAGCGTCGTTGCCGTCTCTGCGCTCTATCACCTCAATGCCCGCGTGGCTGGACTGGTAGTGCATGTTGACCCAAAGCCCAAAGCCGGCGAGCGTAGTGGTGATGGTGGGCACCTTGAACGCCACGCTCTCCATCGGCGTGTAGCCCCACGGCTCGTAGTACGAGGGAAAGACGGACACGTCAAGCCCAATGAGCAGGTCGTAGTATTTTTTGTTGAACACGCCGTCGGCGCCGTTGAGGTAGGATGGGCAGAAGAACAGCTTCACCTTATCCTCCGGGCGGTTGTTCAGCCCCACGCGGCGGGCAAGGCTTAGCGCAGGGTCGTACTGCGTGTCAACCATCCCGTGCGTGGTGTACTTGTCCTCCAGCGGCAGCGGTGCGTTTTTGTTGGCAAGGTTGTGGAGCAAATCCTTGCGCGGCCCGTGGTGTCCCGCCGGCACAAGAATAAACGCGTAAATGGGGCGTTTGAGGTCTGGCGACTGGTTCAGCTTGCCCAGCGACTCGATGAAAACGTCTATTCCCTTATTCTTAAATTCGTACCGGCCGCCAACGCCCAGCAGCATGGTATTGCCTGCGGCCTTGTAGCCGAGCAGCCCCTCCGCCACCTCCAGCAGCTTGGCTTTACCCTCTTGGCGCACGTCCTCAAAATCTTCGTCGGAGGGGACAAAGCTGTTGTCGAAGCCGTTTGGCGTAACCAAATCGACCTCCTTGCCCAAAAACGCCTTGCACTCCTGCGCCGTGATGTCGCTCACCGTCGAAAAGCAGTCGGCGTGCTGGGCAGCGCAGCGCTCCAGCGACAGCTTTGCCGTTACGTTAAACTCGCGAGCCTTTATGTCGGCGTCGTAAGTGTTGAGGTCGCTATACAGCGGCTGCCCGTTGCCCGCAATGCACCGGCCCATGACGGTGGCGTGCGTGGTGAACATGGTGGCTACCTGCGGCACGTGGCTCTTGAGGTAGAGCAGCCCCGAGCCGGTCATCCACTCGTGAAAAATGGCGACCACCTTGTGGCGCAGCGTGAGGTTAAACCGCAGGAAGCTCTCTATCACCTTGCCGGTGGCGTAGCCAAACAGGGCGGGCTCTATGTAGTCCCACTGTCCGGATATGGAATCGAGCTTGTAGGTTTCCCAAAATTCCGAGAGAATTTTATCTTTTTGGGAAATAAATGAGGTGTAATCCACCAGAATAGTAACGGGCGAGCCGGCAATGTCCCAGCGACCAATGCGGATGCGCACTCCCTCTTCCTGCACCTTGAGCCGCCACGCCTTGAACAGCTGTAAATCTTCCACGAACTCGGCGTTGCCGCTCGATTCGTTCAGCACGTCGGGGCCTATCATGATATGGCGCTTCACCTCGCGCGACATGTTGTGCGCCTTTGTAGAAACAACCGTATAGATACCGCCAACCTTGTTGCAAACCTCCCAACTTACCTCAAACAGGTAGTCCGGGCTATCTAATGCTTCTTTTTTCATGTAAATCTTTGTTAGAATCCTCCTGCAAAAACCGCTCAAAGGTACGGAAAAAAACTACGCACCTTGACGGTTGTTAATAAAAACGCTGCCGCAACGCCAAATTTTGGCTTCGCAGTAGCGTCGTAATGTTGCTATGTTCGCACGCAGACGGCGCAGATTAAGCAGCGGAGAAGCAAATAAAATCTGTGCTATCTGTGCGCCAAAACAACCAAACTTTGAGACGCTACCGATTATCATACGGCTCGCTTGTGCAGCCCACATTCTTTGTGTTCGGGATTTTCCCACCACCAGCGGCCTGCCCGTACATCCTCGCCGGGTTCGACTGCCCGCGTGCAAGGTTGGCATCCAATGCTTGGAAATTTTTTGTCGTGCAGCTTATTGTACGGCACCTGATGGGCTTTTATGTAGCTCCACACATCCGGTTCCGACCAGCTCGCCAGCGGGTTTACTTTAATCAGCCGGTTAGCCTCGTCCCACTCTACCGCCTGAACGCCGGTGCGGGTAACGGATTGCTCCTGCCGCAGCCCGCATATCCAAACGTCGAGCGTGGAGAGCGCCCGCAAAAGCGGCTCTATTTTTCGTACCCTGCAACATTCCTTGCGTTTTTCCACGCTTTCGTAAAAGCCGTTGATACCGTTAGCCTTAACGAACGCTTCTACCGGTTCGTGCTTGGGAGAATAGACGTTCACCTTAATGCTGTAGCGAGTGTTGGTACGGTCAATCAGGGAGTAAGTTTCCGGAAACAGCCGCCCCGTATCAATGGTAAAGACGGTTGCCGCCGGGTCAATCTTCACAACCATGTCGGTCAGCGCCTGATCTTCTATTCCGAGACTTGAGGCCAAAGCAATGCGCCCCCTGTATTCGCGAAGAAAAAAAGTCAACAATTCTTCCGCCGATTTTCCGGCAAAACGCTTGTTGAGCTCGGCTATATTTTCCATAGCTTGTAAGTATTTATTAAGTCAGCTTAGAAATCGGGATTTTGAACGCCGACGCAACAAAATGGCGGCCGCAGCAAAGTCAAAAATCCTCATCTCTTTTTAAGTTCCGCGCAAACCTGCCTTATTCTTCGCCGCAGGTGGTAGCGTGTCCCGAAAGGGTGTAACGTTCACAGCATGTACGTGGCTTGCTTCAGCTACACCGCTATTTCTGCTTTTATTCCCGGATACGGGTCGTAGTTTTTGAGGAAAAAATCGTCGTATTTGAAGCCGAAAATGGATCTTACGGATGGATTTATTTCCATAGATGGCAACGCCAACGGGTGGCGTTGGAGCTGCGTTTTAACCTGCTCCAAGTGGTTGAGGTAAATGTGCGCATCGCCCAGCGTATGTATAAACTCGCCGGGCTGCAAGCTGCACACTTGCGCCATCATCATGGTGAACAGGGCGTAGGAGGCTATGTTGAAGGGTACGCCCAAGAACATGTCGGCGCTGCGCTGGTAGAGCTGGCACGAGAGCTTGCCGTCCGCCACGTAGAACTGAAACAGGGCATGGCACGGCGGCAAAGCCATTGCGTCTATTTCGGCAACGTTCCATGCGCTTACGATGTGCCGCCGCGAATGGGGGTTTTCCTTAAGCGACTTCACCACCTGCGCAATCTGGTCAATGTGACCTCCGTTGAGGGTTGGCCAGCTGCGCCACTGGTAGCCGTACACGTGCCCCAAGTCGCCGTTGGCGTCAGCCCACTCGTCCCAGATGGTTACGCTGTTATCGCGCAAATACTTGACGTTGGTATCGCCCCGCAAAAACCACAGCAGCTCGTAAATGATGGAGCGCAGGTGCACCTTTTTGGTGGTGAGCAGCGGAAAGCCTTTCTGCAAGTTAAAGCGCATCTGGCAGCCAAAAACGCTCAACGCTCCCGTGCCCGTGCGGTCGGGTTTTTGCACGCCTTTATCCAAAATATGTTGCAGTAGCTTAAGGTACGGTTTCATTCTCGTTTGTAAAGTAAAAATATCGGCTTCAGCGGTTGCTTCTTGAGGGTGTATCCGCCGAAGCGACCAAGCCTTTGCTCCGAAATGCGGAGCTTGCTAAAAAAGCCCGTTCGTCATTGCGTCAATTTTGCTTAGCACTTCGCTCAGGTCTTTCGGGTTGTCGGAAAAGTTAACTTCGTCAACATCCACTATCAGCTTGGGGTGCTGGTATGGCTGTATAAAGTTTTCGTAGCAGGCGTTCAGGTTTTCGAGGTAGTCCAACCGTATTCCCAGCTCGTATTTGCGCCCGCGCCGCTGAATTTGGCGCACTAACGTGGGCACGGAAGCGCGTATGTAGATGAGCAAATCGGGGGGAGCAATAAGCGAATTCATCAGCTCAAAAAGCCCCAGGTAGGTGGCGTAGTCGCTGTCCGACATGAGCTGCATGGCGCGCAGGTTGGCCGCAAAAATGTAGGCGTCTTCAAATATCGTGCGGTCTTGTACAATATTCTCCTTGCTTTTTTGTATTTCTACAATTTGCTTAAAGCGCTTGCCAAGGAAGTACACCTGCAAGTGAAATGACCAGCGCTGCATGTCCGAGTAAAAATCGTACAAGTACGGATTATCTTCCGTTTCCTCGTACTGAGCTCTCCACCCGTAGTGCTTTGACAAAAGTTCGGCGAGCGTAGTCTTTCCGCTGCCAATGTTACCCGCTATTGCGACGTGCATAATAACAATTTTTAAACGTTCAATGTGCCTCCGTTGAATATTGAAAAAGAGGCGCTAAGGTAGAGAAAAAATTTTGCTTTGCAAGAAAAATTTGTTTTAAAAACGACGAAACCTTCGCCGGGCTTACGTTTGGTAAGGGTTAAAACATTTTTTGCCATAAAAATAAACGCCTGCCGTTACCTGAATAATGAAAAGTAATGGCAAAAAAGCGGCGTTTTGCTAACTTTTTCCCCCCACAAACTTGTCGGCTTCGTACTTGAACATCACGTTGAAGGTGGTAAGGCTGCCGTAAATGCGGGTAATGTACTGCTCCATTTCCACCTTTTCTTCGTCTGTGAGCTTGCTGTTCGTGTTGATTTTTTGCTCCAGCACGCGCAGGCGGTCGCGCAGCATCACAATTTTGTGGAAGAATGTTTCCAGCGGGATTTCTTTTTCCTTCAGCTCGGCGTCGTTAGGGTAGAGCGTCATGCGCCCGCCGCTCCAGCGGTTGGCCATTTCTACTTTTTGCGTAACGTCGCTAAACCGGTTAAGGATTTTTACGAGGCTCTTCTCTATTTTTTCGTATGTAGCAATGTCCGACGGCGACTCCACCGCGTCAACCACCTTTAGCTTGTCGTAGTCGCGGCCGATAATTTTGGCGCCATTTTCCCAGAACGTTATTTCGTATGCGTCGGAGCGTACCTGTATCACCACTCCCTTGCCGAATTGAGGATGCTCCACCCGGGAGCCAATGCCTAATGCTTCCATATTGCAGGCGCGAATGACGGATGAGAAGTGAATACTACTTAATAATTTCGCTGCGGATTTTTTCGATTACGCTATGGATTTTCTGCGTTTTGGCTATATCCACCGTTTTGTCCACCTCTCCGTACTCGGCAATAACGGGTTCGAGCAGCGTCAGCAGGGCGGCAACCTCCGGCGCGTCCGTGTTATTTTCAATAATATCCGTGAGCGTTGTGAGCGATTGCTTTTGGTTGGCTACAATTTGCAGCAAGTCGCCGGGGTTGCTACTGGTGGCGGCGGTGTACGTGGCAATGTAAAGCCCTTCTACCCACATGCCTGCCAGCACCTGTATGGAGACATTGTCCTTGCCGTTGTTCACCAGAAACGAGTAGGTTTCGTTGAACGACCGCGAAATAATGCTGATGAGCGAGTCTTTATTTTCGATGTTGTTCTCCACCTCACGCGCCAAGCTTACGTTGAAGTTGGCAGATACGTGGAGCTCGTCCGACAGCTTTTTCAGCGCTTTCAGGTAATCCATCGTTTCCTGCTTCAGGTTGTAGGTGGTTACGTAAGCCAAGTCTGCGCTGTAAACGCCGAGGTTGAGGGCTTTTTCCGATTCGGTGAGGTAGCTTTCGACCTTGCCTGTGGGGTTGGTAACTTCGAGAATGTAGGCTGCCCCTGTCCGGTTGATGAGGTTGACCACCTCGTATGCGGTAGGAATGGGGTACTGTATAACGTCCTCCAGCTGCTGCCCGACGGAGAGCTGTATTTGCTTGCTTGGGCGGTTTCCGCACGCTACGGCTAACAGCACGCCTACAGCCAGCGCTACGATTTTTACTGAAAAATTTTTTGCTTTCATGCTCTGAACATTTTTAGATATTTGAACTTAATATTAGATAACTGTGGCTGAGTAAATTATATGGTTGGCAAGAGGCTGATTTTGCTCCTCAACAAGGACTTGAACCTTGGACCCCATGATTAACAGTCATGTGCTCTAACCAACTGAGCTATTGAGGAGTGTGATCCTTTTAAAATATCAACATGAAAAAAAATGATGCCGCAAAGGTAGGGTAGTTTTTTGAATTGTGCAATACCTCGCACAATTTTTTTTGCGAAAATATGAATTTATGAACGCTACCCCCCGTATTATTTTTTCAGCTATGCGTACTTCTTTCAATAAAAAAGCGTAAATTTGCAGCCTCAAAATGTGGTATTGCCTGCTTACTGCCCGCTGCGTGAGGCCGCTAAGCTGCTAATACTATGGTGTTATTGTTGAATTTAAACTCTGAAATCATTAAAAAACCCAAAGCAATGCAAGGAAAAGGAATAATTAGATTTTTGGCAATTGTGCTCGGACTGGTATGCTTGTTCGAGCTGTCGTTTACGCTTGTAACCTACCGCATAGGCAAAAAAGCAGAGGCGTACGCCACTGACGAAACCGGAACTTTTAGCGTCGCCAAAGAAGCCGCTTACCTCGACTCCATGTCGGCGGAAGTTGTGTACAACATAGGCGTGGCAAAGTTTACCTACAAGGAGTGCAAGGAGAAGGAGATTAACCTCGGGCTCGACCTCAAGGGCGGTATGAACGTAATGCTGGAAATATCCGTGCCGGATATTATCCGCGCCATGTCGGGCAACAGCAGCGACGCAACCTTTAACAAGGCTATGGAGCTGGCAAAAAGCAATCAGGTAACGGGCGAGGATGATTTTGTGGGGCTTTTTGCGGCAGCGTTCAGAGAGGTTGCCCCCAACGATAAGCTTAGCCGCATATTCGGCACCTACGAGCTGCGCAGCAAAATCAACGCTAGCACCAGCGACGACGACGTGGTAAAAATTATTCGCAGCCAAACGGAGGCGGCAATGGCAAACTCGTTCAACGTGCTGCGCAGCCGTATCGACCGCTTTGGCGTAACGCAGCCCAACCTGCAACGCTTGGGCAACAGCGGGCGTATTCTGGTGGAGCTGCCCGGCGTAAAAGACCCCGACCGCGTGCGCAAGCTGCTGCAAGGCACGGCGAACCTTGAGTTCTGGGAAACGTATGAGAATACCGAGCTCTTTACGGGGCTGAACGAGGCCAACAAAAAAATTAAGGAGTATTTGGAGGCGCAGCAAGCGTCCGGCGACAGCAGCGCTGTAGCGGCGGCAGAAAAAACCCCCGGCGAGGCAAGCGATACGAAAGAGAAAGGGGATGACGCCGTAAGCGATCTGCTTTCGCAAATTGAGGGAAACGCCGACTCGTCGGCTTCTTCATCTTCTGCACAGGAAGTTGACTTTGCCAAAAATAATCCGCTATTCCACATACTTTCGCCCTCCCTCGACGAGCGCGGCGCGGCGGCTCCGGGTGCGCGCGTGGGCATTGCCCACTACCGCGATACGAGCAAAATCCGCCGCTGGCTGGAGCTCATGCAGGTGCGCCCGCTCTTCCCGCGCGACGTGCGCTTCATGTGGTCTATCAAGCCAATTGACAAGGGAGGCACCTACTACGAGCTGGTTGCCATCAAAGCCAACACGCGCGACGGCAACGCCCCGCTTGACGGCGGCGTGGTGGTGAGCGCACAAAAGGGCTTTGAGAGCAGCAATAGCGGATACGCCCACGTGTCGATGTCCATGAACTCTGACGGCGCTAAAATATGGGCGCGCCTCACCGCCGACAACGTTGGCAAGTGCATTGCCATTGTGCTCGACGGATATGTTTACTCCTACCCTCGCGTGAACGGCGAAATTAAGGGCGGCAGCTCCCAGATTACGGGAAACTTTTCGCCGGAGGAAGCCGACGACTTGGCCAACGTGCTTGAGTCCGGCAAGCTGCCCACGCCGGCGCGTATCATTCAGGAGGCGGTGGTAGGCCCGTCGCTTGGACAGGAGTCCATCAGCGCGGGGTTGTCCTCGTTTATAATAGCGTTTATCATGGTGCTTGTTTACATGGTGCTGTTCTACAACACCGGCGGCTGGGTGGCAAATGCCGCGCTGCTGGCCAACGTATTTCTGCTGTTTGGCGTGCTGGCCTCGCTCCGCGCCGTGCTCACGCTGCCCGGCATTGCGGGTATCGTGCTCACAATGGGTATGGCTATCGACGCCAACGTGATTATTTACGAGCGCATCAAGGAGGAGCTGCGAGCGGGCAAGGGGCTGCGGCTGGCGGTGTCCGACGGGTACAAAAACGCCTACTCCGCCATCATTGACGGCAACGTTACCACCATCATTACGGGTATTATGCTGTTCCTGTTCGGGTCGGGTCCCGTGCAGGGCTTCGCAACTACCCTTATCATCGGTATTCTGACCTCCATGTTTAGCGCCATCTTCATATCAAGGCTCATCTTTTTGGCGCTGCTGGACAGGAACAAAAATATAAAGTTCGACAACAAGGTTTCGCGCAACTTTCTTCAGAATATGCGCATTGACTTTATCGGTATTCGCAAGTACGGCTACATTATTTCGTCGGTTATTGTGGCGCTTGGCTGCGTGTCGCTGGGGGTTCGCGGGTTGAGCTTCGGCGTTGACTTTGCCGGCGGGCGTACCTACGTGGTGCGCTTTGACCAGAAAGTTTCGTCCGACGATGCGCGTGGCGCAGTGCGCGAGCAGATTGAGAACGCCAAAGGCGCGTCGGTAGAGGTAAAAACGTACGGAACTGCGGGCACGCAGCTCAAGGTTACCACCGACTACCTCATTGCCGACCAGTCAACGAGCGCGGACAGCTTGGTAGAGGTTATGCTCTACAACGCTTTGGGGCAGCTCTACGTAGCGCCCATCACCTACTCCGAATTTACTTCTACGCTCGAAAATCCAAACGGTATCGTCAGCTCGGAGAAGGTAGGGCCTACCGTAGCCGACGACATTAAGCGCGACGCCGTGATAGCCGTTATTCTGGCGGTGATAGCCATGTTTGTTTACATTGCCATTCGCTTCCGCAAGTGGCAGTGGGGCATGGGCGCGGCGGTGTCGCAGGCGCACGACGCGGCGGTGGTCATCTTCCTCTTCTCCGCCATATCGGGCATTGTGCCGTTTACTATGGACATTGACCAGTCGTTTATCGCGGCGTTGCTCACCATTATTGGGTACTCCATCAACGATACGGTGATTATTTTTGACCGTATCCGCGAAAATGTTTTCAACCACCCGAAGCTCGACCTGCGCCTGAACATCAACAACGCCGTAAACTCGTGCATGGCGCGTACTTTCAACACGTCGTTCTCTACGATAGTGGTGTTGCTGATGATATTCTTGTTCGGCGGGGAGTCTATTCAGGGTTTTGCCTTTGCGCTCTTGGTAGGCGTGGTATTCGGTACCTACTCGTCAATGTTTATCGCCGTGCCGCTGGCGTATGAAGTTTTGAAGAACAAGCAGGCAAAGTAAGCTTGCCGTTTGAAAGGAGAGAAGGCAAAAAAGAGCCGCCCCGTAGTGGAGCGGCTCTTTTTTGTTGCTGCCTGAACGCGCAGGCTTACCCCAAGTAAGATTTGAGCAGCTTGCTGCGCGAGTTGTGGCGCAGGCGGCGAATAGCTTTCTCCTTAATTTGGCGAACGCGCTCGCGGGTGAGCCCAAATTTTTCGCCTATTTCCTCCAGCGTCATCTCCTGTTGCCCGATGCCAAACACGTACTTCACAATGTCGCGCTCGCGGTCGGTGAGCGTGGAGAGCGCACGGTCTATTTCGCGCGAAAGCGACTCGTTGATTAGCCCCCGGTCGGCGCTGGGCGAATCGTTGTTCACCAGCACGTCGAGGAGGTTGTTGTCCTCGCCGTCCACAAACGGCGCATCTACCGACACGTGGCGACCCGAAACCTTGAGCGTATCGGATACCTTGTCCTTGGGTATCTCCAGCACGCGCGACAGCTCGTCCGCAGACGGCGCGCGCTCGTGCTCCTGCTCAAACTTGGCCAGCGCCTTGTTGATTTTGTTGAGCGAGCCTACCTGATTGAGCGGCAGGCGCACAATGCGCGACTGCTCGGCCAGCGCTTGCAGAATGGACTGCCGAATCCACCAAACGGCGTAGGAAATAAACTTAAATCCGCGCGTTTCGTCAAATTTTTCGGCCGCTTTTATCAGGCCAAGATTTCCCTCGTTAATCAGGTCGGGAAGGCTCAAGCCCTGATTTTGGTACTGTTTTGCCACAGACACCACAAATCGCAGGTTGGCGCGGGTAAGCTTTTCGAGTGCGTCCTGATCGCCCTTTTTGATGCGCTGCGCCAATTCCACCTCGTCTTCGACCGAAATAAGCTCCTCGCGGCCTATTTCCTGCAAGTACTTATCCAGCGAGGCGCTTTCGCGGTTCGTAATTGACTTTGTTATTTTAAGCTGTCTCATGAAATATTATCGGGTTTCTAATGTGTTGTAACTTGTTAATCGAAGCCTACTGCGTAGTAGGCCACTACTCCGTTGGGATAAATTCCCTCTATAAGTACGGCTTCGCTGTTTAGCGTACTAAAAATTCGCTGCACGTCGTTCACGGTATTCACCGGCGTACGGTTGATGCGGGTTATGATGTAGCCTTTCTTTATGCCGTGCTGCATTAGCTTGCCCTGCTTGACGTCCGTTACCTGCACGCCGTTTGCTACGCGGAGCTTGCGCTTGGTGGCCGCGTCCACTTCCTTGAGCGAAACTCCCAGCACGGTTGGGATAACGTCGTCGTTGGGCTTTACCAAGCTTGTGGTGCCGGCTCTGTTTCTTAGAATAACGTTGATGTATTTCTGTTTATTATCCCTATTGATGGCAAGCGAAATTTGGTCGTTTGGGCGGAATTTGCTGATTTGCTCTTGCAGCTGCGAGCCGGTATTTACCGCTATATCGTTTACCTTGAGCACCACGTCTCCTTTTTTCACGCCGGCTTGCTCGGCAGCCCCGCCTTCAATCACGCCGGCCACCAGCACGCCTTGTATTTCCTTCACGCCGTACTCGGCTGCCGTTTCGGACGTCAGCTCTTGCAGCGTAACGCCCAGCACCGCGCGTTGCACCACGCCAAACTCGATAATGTCTGCCGCCACCTTGTTTACAATGCTGCTTGGCACGGCAAACGAGTAGCCTGCAAACGAGCCTGTGGGCGAGGCTATGCTGGTGTTGATGCCCACCAGCTCTCCGCGCGTGTTCACGAGCGCTCCTCCGCTGTTGCCCGGGTTAACCGCCGCGTCGGTTTGGATGAACGATTCTATCTTGAAGTTATCGGACAGAATGTTGATGTTGCGCGCCTTTGCGCTCACAATGCCGGCGGTAACCGTTGAGGTGAGGTTGAACGGGTTGCCGACGGCCAGCACCCACTCGCCTACCCGCAGCTCGTCGGAGTTGCCCATCGTAACAAACGGCAAATCTTTTCCGTCAATTTTAAGCACGGCGATGTCGGTGCTGGGGTCAGCGCCTACGAGCTTGGCCGTGAACGTGCGCTTGTCGTTGAGCGTAACGTGGATTTGCTCGGCGCGATCTACCACGTGGTTGTTGGTAACAATGTACCCGTCGGTGGAGAGGATTACGCCCGACCCCATGCCCTGCGCGCGCTGCGGCTCTTGGTAGTTAGGTCTGAAGCCGTAAAAGAAGTCGAGAAAAGATTCGGGCGAGCGTTGTACGGTGCGCGTGTAGCTTGTTATAACGTGCACTACGGCGTTTACCGTTTTTTCGGCGGCTACCGTAAAGTCAACTCCCCCTGCCGCCGCGCTCTGCGACGAAAAATGCGACGGTATGACATACGTTGCCGCGCTTTGCCGGCTGTCACTTGCCGACTTTTTGATGTGTAGCGTTACAAGCGACGCTGCTACGCCTGCGGTGGCGGCGACCAATACTGATATAAAAATCTGCTTTTTCATGATGTAATTGTATTGTGTAGTTATTATACGTTGATTTATAGAATTTGTTTCATGACAGTTGCCGAATAAATTTCAGCCTTGTCAAAAATTTATTTACACTTACGCTTAGCAAATATCATACCTTTAGGCTCACCTTTGCAATTCTGTCGCCGTGTTGAGATTTATTAACAAACCATAGCGCGGTTATCATTGATATTTATGTTCCTTTGTATGCAATTTTGTCAGCATACCGTATGCCCATAGTTACGCTCACTACCGACTGGGGGACGTCCGATTTTTACGTCGCGGCGTTTAAGGGACACATTCTAAGCTTGTGCCCGCAGGCTTGTATTGTTGATATTTCGCATGATACGTCGCACCTCGAAAACATTACCCAAGGCGCATACAAGCTGCGCAACGCATACCCGTTCTTTCCCGAGAGCAGCATTCACGTTGTGGGGGTAAGCAGCGAAGCGTATCCCAACGAGCCGTTTATTGCGGCTGAAAGCAACGGGCATTTTTTTATTTGCAAAAACAACGGCTTTTTGAGCCTCGCGCTCGACGATTTTGGCAGCGCAACAGCCATAGCGCAGCCGGAAAAGCTCTTGGCTGGTTTTAGCATCCTGCACGTTGTTCCGCCGGCTATCCAAAAGCTCCTGCAAGGCGTACCGGTGAGCAGCCTTGGCGAAGCGATAGCGCCGAAAACGTTTACGCTGCCGCAACCCATAATACGCCACAGGCGCGCCGAGCAGGGCGCAAAGCCATGCGTGGAGACCATCATTGGGCACATAGTGCATGTTGACAGCAACGGGAACGTCATAACCAACATTACGCGCACGCTGTTTTACGGCAACGCGCAAAACAGGCCATATACCATTTTCGTCAGCAGCAACCGCTACAGCATTGCGCAGGTGAGCAACACCTACGCCGATGTAAAAGACGGTACGCTGGTAGCGTTTTTCAACTCGCAGGGGCTGCTCGAAATTGCGACAAGCAACGGAAACTCAAGCCACCTCTACAAGTATGGCAACGACAGCACTGTGACCATTGTATTTAAATAGTAAATAATAATGAACGAAACATTGCAATCATTTGAGCGGCTGCTCAACATTATGAGCGAGCTGCGCGAAAAATGCCCCTGGGACAGGGAGCAAACCATCGGCAGCATCAGGCCGCTCACCATTGAGGAAACGTATGAGCTGAGCGAGGCGATACTGGCGGGCGATATGCAGAATATCCGCAAGGAGCTGGGCGATATTCTGCTGCACATTGTGTTTTACGCCAAAATAGCGTCCGAAGCCAACGCTTTTGGCATAAAGGACGTTATCGACGGGCTTTGCGACAAGCTCATTTACCGCCATCCGCACGTGTTTGGCGAACGCCGGGCGGATACCGCAGGGCAGGTAATCAAAAACTGGGAGCAACTCAAGCTGAAAGAAAAAGACGGCAACAAAACCGTGCTGTCGGGCGTTCCCTCGTCGCTGCCAACGCTCATAAAGGCGCGGCGCATACAGGAAAAGGCAAGCGCTGTGGGCTTCGACTGGGAGCAGCGCGAGCAGGTGTGGGGCAAGGTACGGGAAGAGCTGCACGAGCTACAGGTGGAGGTGGAAAAAGCCGACGCGCACAAAATGGAGGAGGAGTTTGGCGACCTGCTCTTCGCCATGGTCAACGCAGCCCGGCTCTACGGCATTGACTCCGAAACGGCGCTGGAGCGCGCCAACAAAAAATTCATCCGTCGCTTTGGCTATCTGGAGCAGCAAACCATTAAGCAAGGGCGACCCCTCACGGAAATGACGCTGGAGGAAATGAACAAAATTTGGGAGGAGGCAAAAAGCAATGAAAATAGTATTTCTTGACCGCGCCTCGCTGGGCGACACGAGCCTTGCCCCGCTTGAGAAGCTGGGCGCGCTTGCCGTGTACGACGATACCGCAGGAGAACAGGAGGTGGTGGAGCGCTGCAAGGACGCCGATGTTATCATCTGCAACAAGGTAAAAATCACCGCCCCCATTATGGACGCGCTGCCCAAGCTCCGCCTGATTTGCATCACCGCAACGGGGATGAACAACGTAGCGCTGAAGTACGCCGCGGAAAAGAGCATTGACGTAAAGAACGTTGCCGACTACTCCACCAACAGCGTAGCGCAGGTAACCTTTGCGCTGCTGCTGTCGCTCATGCACAGCATCGGCTACTTCGACGCATACGTTAAGGGCGGGCAGTACGCGCGGAGTAGCCTGTTTACGCACTACGGGCGAACATTCTACGAGCTTGCGGGCAAGCAGTTCGGGGTAATCGGCATGGGCAACATTGGCAGGCGCGTTGCCGCCATTGCCGAAGCGTTCGGCGCGCACGTCGCGTACCACTCCACCAGCGGAAAAAACCTTAGCGCACCCTACCGTTTGCTGCCGCTCAACGAGCTACTGCAAACATCGGACATTGTGAGCATACACGCGCCCCTCAGCAGCAACACCTATAACCTGATAGACTACCCCCAGCTGCAGCTCATGAAGCCTGCGGCGTACCTCGTGAACATTGGGCGCGGAAAAATAGTAAACGAAGCCGGGCTTGCCCGTGCGCTCAACCAAAACCTGATTGCCGGCGCTGCCCTCGACGTGTTTGCGCAGGAGCCTGTCAGCCACAACAACCCGCTGCTGAGCGTAAAAAATCCGGAAAAGCTGATACTTAGCCCGCACATTGGCTGGCTAAGCGTAGAGGCGCGAAAAACGCTCATCGAAAAGGTGGCAAAAAATATCGAAAGCGCCGGATTTGCGTAACAAAGCAGAATTTCGTAATTCCCAATTCAAATTGACTTTGTTGCAGCGAGAGCACAGTATGAAATTCTGAATTTTGAATTTTGAATTTTGAATTGGCTGGCGCACGATATTTTGCGCTACGCACATTATTCCATCATTGCGCCACCTTTGCGCCACCTTTGCGCCACCTTTGCGCCGTCATTTCGACTTTTTGCGCCGTCATTTCGAGCGGAGAGAGAAATCTCCTACCATTACCACCGTCGTATGGCAAAAGTGGCGGGAGTTTCCTCGCTTCGCTCGGAATGACGGCAAGGGTGACGGCAAGGGTAATGGCAATGGTAAGGCGCGGAATGACGGGGTGGGAGAGGAAAAGAGGAGGACGGCAGCGCGGAATTTCGGCGTAAGCCAATTCAAAATTCAAAATTCAAAATTCAAAATTTCTACGTCATTAGCGCACTTTTCACCGCGCGGTAAATGCCGTCGGCGTCAAATCCGCACTCGGCCTGTAGCTGCGCCATGTGGCCGTGCTCCACAAACCGGTCGGGGATGCCGAGCCGCGTAACCTTTACGCTGTAGCCGTTTTCGGCAAAAAATTCGGCGGCGGCGCTCCCTATGCCGCCAACAATAGCGCCGTCTTCCACCGTAATCACGTGCGGAAAGAGCTTTCCTGCCTCGTGCAGCGCATCTTCGTCAACGGGCTTGGCAAAGCGCATGTCGTAGTGCATTACGGATATGCCCTCCTGCGCCAGCCTGCCTGCGGCCTGCTCCACAAAGTTACCGGCGTGCCCAAGGCTCAGCACGGCAATGTGGCTTCCGCTCCGGACGAGCCGGGCTTTCCCTACGGGTATTTCCTCAAAAGGCTTTCGCCATTGCGTCGTAACGCCACTTCCGCGCGGGTAGCGTATGGAGAACGTGCGTTGGCGCGGCAGCTGCGCCGTGTACATCATGTTGCGCAGCTCCACCTCGTTCATGGGGGCTGCCACCACAATGTTTGGGATGCAGCGCAGGTATGCCACATCGTAAGCGCCGTGGTGCGTAGCGCCGTCTTCGCCCACAAGCCCGCTGCGGTCGAGGCAAAACACAACGTGCAGGTTTTGCAGCGCCACGTCGTGGATAATGGAGTCGTAGCCGCGCTGCATGAAGCTGGAGTAAATGTTGCAGAAGGGGATTTTGCCGGCGGCGGCCAGCCCTGCCGAAAACGTTACGGCGTGCTGCTCGGCTATGCCTACGTCGAAAGCGCGGCCGGGCATTTTTTCCATCATAATGTTCAGCGACGAGCCGGTGGGCATGGCGGGGGTGACGCCTACGATTTTTTCGTTTTGCTCGGCAAGCTCAACAATCGTTTCGCCAAAAACGTGCTGGTAAAGCGGCGGCTGCTCTTTTTTGCGCGCGCTGCTTCGCTCTCCGGTGTTCCGGTCAAACGTTCCGGGCGCGTGCCACAGCGTTTGGTTCTCTTCGGCGGGCTTGTAGCCTTTTCCCTTCACCGTGAGCACGTGCAGCAGCTTGGAGCCGGGAATGTTTTTCATCATCTCCAGCGTGCTCACCAGCTTGAGAACGTCGTGCCCGTCAATGGGGCCAAAGTAGCGGAAGTTGAGCGATTCAAACAGGTTGCTTTGGCGCAGGATGGAGGATTTGACGGCAATGATGGTTTTTTGGAAAAAGAGGCGGATAGACTTTAGCCGCGCCGTTCGCTGCCAAACCTCATCCTTCACCTTGTTGTACACGGGCGAGGTGGTTATCCTCGTGAGGTATTCGTTGAGCGCGCCCACGCTGGGGTCTATCGCCATTTTGTTGTCGTTGAGGATAACGAGCAGGTTCGATTTTTCGATGCCCGCGTTGTTCATTCCCTCAAACGCCAGCCCGCCGGTCATAGAGCCGTCGCCGATGATGGCCACCACCTGCCGCTGTTCGCCCTGCATTTTGGCGGCCACAGCCAGCCCCAGCGCCGCCGAGATGGAGGTTGAGGAGTGCCCCGTGCCAAAGGCGTCGTACTCGCTTTCGGCCATTTTCGGGAACCCGCTTATGCCGTGGTAGCGGCGGTTATTGGCAAAGAGCTTGCGCCGCCCCGTGAGGATTTTGTGCGCGTAGGCCTGATGCCCAACGTCCCACACCAGCTTGTCGTAGGGTGTGTTATAGACGTAGTGGAGGGCTACGGCAAGCTCCACCACGCCGAGGCTTGCGCCAAAGTGTCCCGGATTTTCCGACACTTCGTCGATAATAAAATCGCGCACCTCGCGGCACACCTCCGCCAGCTGACGCTTGTCCAGCCGCTTCAAGTCCGATGGGAAATTCACCGTATCCAGCAATGGGTACTTACCTTGGGGCATACTTGCAAAGTTTAACAAAGTAAAGCCGCAAAGGTAGTAAACTTTGGGGTTTTACTCGCTACTTTTGTTCTTAAAAATTCTTTACCCACAATTACAGACATGAAGCACACATCTTGCTTTCTAACTATCGGACTACTTTGCATTATTTCGTCGTGCGTTGCCCCAAAAAAATTTCAGGACTTGCAGGCGCAAAAGGCTATTTGCGATGATAAAAACGAACAGCTCGAATCGGAGAATGACGGCTTGAGAGCGCAAAACAAGCAACGTCAAGACTTTGCGGAAAAGCAGAGCGGCTATATTTTACAGCTGAAAGATACGATTGACCAGCTGACGGACGAGCAGCGTGCGCTGAATAGCCGCTACGCCGACCTGATGAAAACGCAGGAGACGCTCCAAACGGGCAGCCGGCAGGAAATTCGCAAGCTGCTTGAGCAAATTCAGCAAAATCAGGAAGCTATGCAGCAAAAGGAAAACCAGCTCTTCAACGCTGAACAGGCGCTCAACGAGCGCACGCAGGCGGTGCAGAAGCTCGAGGATGAGCTCAACGAGCGCAACCAAAAGCTGATAGCCTTGCAGTACGCCCTGTTTCAGAAAGATTCGGTGGCGAAAGCCCTGCGCAAAAAGGTTGCCGACGCGCTGCTTGGCTTTGAGGGCAAAGGCCTGACCGTAACCATGCGCGACGGAAAGGTGTATGTTTCGCTTGACGAAAAACTCCTCTTCGCCTCGGGCAGCGCCACCGTTGACAAGCGCGGCGCAGAGGCTATCACCAGCTTGGCAACGGTGCTGGAGCAAAATCCCGACATCAACGTTACCATTGAGGGGCACACCGACGACGTGCCCTACAAGGGTACGGGGCAGCTGCTGGATAACTGGGACCTGAGCGTGAAGCGTGCCACCTCTGTGGTGCGCATTATGGTCAATGGGTCAACCATTGAGCAATCGCGGATTACGGCGGCGGGCAGGGCAGAGTTTGTGCCCCTCCAAGCCGGAAAAACCCCCGAAGCGCGGCAGGCAAACCGCCGCATTGAGGTTATCCTTGTCCCCAAGCTCGACGAAGTCTTCAAGCTGCTGGAGAATTAATCCCAAAAATCCCAAAATTCACTCGTAATTCCTAATTAAAAAAATCCTAATTAATTAAAAAAATGCTTCTCTCCATTACGTGGAATATTAACCCCGAGATTTTCTCCGTTGGCCCTCTACATGTGCGCTACTACGGCATACTGTTTGCGCTGGCGTTTGTGTGCGACTACTTTATTTTTTTGCGCTTTTTCAAGCGCGACAAGCTGCCGCTACCGCTGCTCGACACGCTCACCATGTGGGCGGTAATTTCCACCATCGTGGGGCTACGCCTTGGGCACTGCCTCTTTTACGAGCCTGCCTACTACCTTTCGCACCCGTTTGAGATGCTGAAAATTTGGAAGGGAGGCTTGGCAAGCCACGGCGCGGCGGTTGCCCTTCCGCTGGGGCTGTTGCTGTTTTGCCGGAAGTACAAGATGAGCTACCTCTGGCTGCTCGACCGCATTGTGATTGTGACGGCGCTCACCGGCTTCTTCATTCGCATCGGCAACCTGATGAACTCCGAAATTTACGGCATACAAACCTCCCTGCCGTGGGGCTTCATCTTTGAGCGTTGCCGCGAGGTTGTGCCCAAGCACCCCACGCAAATTTACGAGGCGTTGGCCTACCTGCTGATATTTTTTATCCTCCTGCACATTTTTGTAAAGAAAGACAGCCTGCGCAAGCGCGGGGGATTTTTGTTCGGGACGTTTTTGGCGCTGGTCTTCACCTTCCGCTTTTTTATTGAGTTTATCAAAGAGCGTCAGGTTGATTTTGAGGAGGGAATGTCGCTCGATATGGGGCAGCTGCTCAGTATTCCCTTTGTGCTGGCGGGTGTATTTTTGCTAATTTACAGCCTTAGGCAAACGCCAGACAGCAAGCCCTTTGCGGGCAACGCACAACCCCTTGCGGGCAAGGCAAAAAAGAAGTAGGTAAGTCGCTATTGGCAGAAGCAGGGATATACCTTTTTTGTGCTTGGCGATTCGAAGAATATGACCAGCTTTAGCCCGACCATGAGGGAAGTAACGTGGTTGGACATGGTGGTGGTTAAGCTGTTGAAGCTAACTATTTCGGGATGTTCTTCGGATGCTATCACCACCAAGTTTGGGTTTTGCTCAACGGCGCTGTTGCTACTGCTCGGCAAGGCGCCGGATTTTTTAGCGATGTTGCTAAGGCCGTAGTCGCAGAATAGCGCCAGCCTTACAGGGTCGCTCTTTTGCACGTCGCGGGCAATGTTTATGCCCACCTCTGCGCTTGCCATTACGTTTACCTTAAAGTCGATGCTGTTTGTTGTCTGGACATTTTGCTGCGTAAAGTAGTGGTCGGGCATATCCTTGTAAGTCCCGATATACTCGGGATACACGCCTGTGGTCTCCTTGTCCGCCATTGTTACGGATGTTGCGCCCATATTCAGCCCCACTTTTACCCCCGCTGCGCAGTACAACCTGCCGTCGGCATACTCTACGTTTAACGGAATGAAGTTGAGGTAGTGCGCGCGCTGGCGCTCCCGGTAGCGGTTGAAGACGTAGCGCATGGTGAGCATATCTTCCTCCGAGTCGAGTATTACTAACTCTTTTATGAAGTTTAAAGGCTTGGTAGATGAGCCGAGCTGCGAATACTCCATGCCCGCGTTGAGCGATAAGTGAGCGTTGAGCGAGTAGCCATAGCTTGCGCCAAGATTCCCACCCACGTATCCAAGCGTTGAAATACCATTTATGTGCAGGTCCAAGCTTGAGTATCCGCCTCCAATCCAAGTAGAGACGCGGTGACCTTTATACCTGTCTATGTAGTACTTTTGCGCCGCTGCCTGATGGGAGCAGGCAAGCATGAGCATTATCGCCAGCTTAGGCAATTGACCGCTGACAATTGACCGTTGGCTGTTCATAGTTCAAAAAATTCATGGTTCAAAGTTTTAATCGAGCCCCTCCGCGTTTCAAATAATTCTCAGCATGTAGCATTACTTCACAAGTATCTTTACTATTCTCGATTTTTTGCCGGTAGCGTACAGCTCAACAAAGTACATCCCCGTTTGTCCGGGTGCAACAATGCTCGACATTCCGGCGTTGAACTTTTGCCTGCTTACTTCGTTGCCAAACGTATTTCGGGTAATGGCTTCGCCCTGCTGCAAGGAAATAACCGTGAGGGCGCCGCCCTTACTCGTTATGGTAGGGTATGCTGCGATATTCTCCTCTTTCTCCTCCTGCGCCTGCGGAGATACTTTACATGGGCAGGCGGGCAAGGTTACGCCGTCGTCGGCCCTTGTGAGGCGTACGCTGTAGGTCGCAGTAAAATCGAGCATTGGCGGCGTGTAGAGGTACGGCAGCGTAGCGCCGGGTACCTCCACGTCGTTTTTGAGCCACTGGAAGGCGCTGAACTCGTACTTTCCCTTGTAAATCGCTATCACGTTGCTCCACTTTTGCTTCATAACGGAGGAAGGGTAGTTGACGGTGATGCTGAATGGCTGCGCCTCCGAAATACACTTGTCGTTGGAGAGCCTGAGCGCGCCGCTGTAAATATCGGGGCGAACGTTATCCGGCATGGGGATAGCGGCGGGTAGCGCATCTTCGACGTCGGTGGTAAAAAAGTTTTGCGCTTTGTCGAAAGTAGCAGAGTAGTAGCTTGGGATACCGCTACCCGGCTCAAGCTCGTACTCTACCTCAACTTTCGTATCGTCGGCGCAGGCAGAGGCATTTTTAACGCTAAACCGAATTTGCTCGCAGACTTTCAGCTTCAGCTGTACAATGCTGTCGTAAAGTTCCTCTCTGATGGTGTCCGCGTGCGTAAACCAACCGCTCTCAAGCTGCACGGGCAGCACAAAACCATTGTTGGCGTACGCTTCATTTATGCAGATGCTGTCGTATAAAATCGTTGCCGACCTAATCTGAAAAATGCCCAGCTCCATAGGTATGGTAACGCTTTTGTAGTTATCGCCTTCGGCAACCGTTACCGCCACAGCATATTTGCCCGTATCAACAGGTTTCCTTTCATCACCGTTGTAAGTGACCGTAATGTTGCCGATGCTGCGGCAAGGCTCGGGGCAGGGGAAGCTTGGCGTTACCGTAACGCCGTGCGGCGTATCGTCGTAGGTAACTCTGATGGGGGAGAATTGCAGGTCGTCCGGCGTTAGCTGCGCTTTACTGATGGTGAGCGGATTTTCCAGCGTCAGGGTGATGGCATTATAGTTGTCCCCTTCCTCAATTTTTACCGTAATGGGGTAATTGCCGGCGTTGATTGGCGGCGTGGCTTCTCCGTTGTAGAACACTGTGATGCTGCCCAATTCATCCAGCTCCTTCACGCTGACGGGCTGTGGCGCTCCGTTGTAGGTAACCTCTTTTGGCGTGTACTCCAAGAGGTCGGTGGTGGGTTCGGCTTTTTGAATAGCGAGGTCTCCCAGCGTAAAGGTAGCGTCATTGTAGTTCTCTCCGTTTTCAATTTTTACTGTAACGGCGTACGTTCCGGCATTAACCGGCGGCGTGGTATTGCCGTTGTAGAGCGTCGTGACGTCGCCCAGCCCTTCGACCCCGTTTTGCTTTTCTACGTCAACAAGCTGCGGTGCGCCGTCGTAGGTAACGTCAAAATCTCCCGGCGCGTAGCTCAAGAGGTCTATCGTGGGGTCTGCCTTGCCGATGGTGAACGTTCCCAGCGTAAGGGAGTCGTGGCTATAGTTAGCGCCACCCTCAATTTTCACCGAAACGGTGTAGTCTCCGGCGTTGACCGGTGGCGTGGCATCTCCGTTGTAGAACACTGTGATGCTGCCCAACCCTTCGACGTTGCTTCCTGCCTCCACTGCGACAGGCTTCTGCTTCCCGTCGTAGGTGGTATCGCTTAGCGTGTACTCCAAAAGGTCGGTGGTGGGGCTGATTTTGTCAATGCTTTGCCCCGTCAGGGGGTAATCTGTTCCGTTGGTCAGGGTGTAGTTCGAGGCAAGGTCGGAGGGGAGCAACTCTGCGGTTAGCGTTACCGTTTTATCACCGCTGCCTGCGTCGGGGGTATCAAATTTAGCGTCGTTTACGCTATAGTCCCTGCCGGGGCGCAGCGTATCTCCCGCCACAAGCCCGTAAAACAAGAGAGAATCTACCGTTGCGCTAACGTCGCCATCGTAGGTTTTTTCCACGCTTCCCCCAGCTATGGATATTTCCTTTTTATTTACCGTAACTTCCACCGGCCGCCTCACTGTACCGCTACTTTCATTCCATCCGGAGAGGCTGCTGTAATCGTAATCTTGGTCGTTGGGGGTAAAGGCAACGGGAAGGGAGTGAACTCCGGCCCTCAGCGTCGTGTCGCCCGCCACCCACGCAAAGCTGCCCTTGCAGCTGCATGTTCCTCCCGTCAAGACGGACTGCTTCAGCATATCGCCGTAGGTGATGCTGCTGGCAACGGGGAAGGTGAGTTTGGGCGCAGGTAGCCCCAGCGTTGCCGTTAGCGTGATGTCGCCTTTGGGCTTGCCGGGCACAGCGTAGCTGGTATCAGGAGAGATTGAAAATATACCCCATGCGGTGTCGCCGTCAGCGTAACAGTCGCTCCACCCAAGAAGAGTATCGGCGGCAAAGTTCTTGCGCAAAAACAATTCCATGCGCGTGTCGTCATAAGCTACCGTATCGCTCTTGCCGTTCGAGAATAAAGCCGCTCCGCCATGCCCGCCTTTGACCCCCGCAGTAATCTTAACGCCTATTCGTATCTTGTCGCTGCTTACAGGTCTAACCTTGTGCCCCTCGCTGCCCACCGGCGTGGTTGCAATGTAGATGTATTTGCCAAAATCTTCGTCGCTGGGGATATAAATGCTATCGTTTGCGCCGCTTATCGGGTTCCCGGCGCTAACGCCGTCGTCGGAGCGATACCACTGGTAGCTGTGGCTGCCCTCATCGCCGCCATTGTTTGCCGTATATTCTCCTTTTTCTGCAATAATTGTATCCCCAACGACATACGGAGACTCCGTATTGTACGCCGCAGGGGTGATACTCTGCATCAATTTGGTGGTAATAGTGTGCGCCGTATCCTTTTCTACGGTGCGTCCGATAGTATCGCGAAAGCCCATTACGTACACCCTGTACGTCGAGCTGTACTCCAGCCCGCTGAAAGGAATTTTGTAGAGCCTGTTGCCGCTCCATGCGCCGGTAGATGGAGGCAGTACGATTTCGGAAGTTAGACATTCCCTGCATACCAGCATGACCGTATCCCCCGTGCTGCCGGTGGGCATTGGCCGGCTAAAGGTAGCTAATATCATGCCGGAGGTATCCTGTCCACCGATGTGCGTTACGCTGGTTATGACGGCAGGAGCCTTGTAGAGGGTATCTGCATTGCTATTGTCGGCGTTGCGGCTGAACATGTTGTCGTAGGTAGTATCGTTGGCGGTAACGGAGATGATTTGCGGCGTACTCGTTTCCGGCAACCAGAAGTACAGCTTGCTCGCGTCGTCGGTTTCTACGTCTTTGATGCCGTACACGCCGGTTGCCGCTGCGGGGAGCGTGTCGCAGGGTACGTCGTCAATGCTGCCTTTAGCCACCGGCGTATTCTTCACAGGAGAGTAGCCAAGCGTCAGCTCGTTGAGGTAAACGGGGGTGTTGTTGCTGTTTTCGGGCTGCGGGCTTACCGCGCTGCCACGTCCACTTGCCTTTACGCTGCCACCGTCAATGCGCACCGTACTTTGCGCGGGGTCGTTGTTGTTGCCAATACCTGCATTGTTGGCGCTTGAAGCGTCTATGCTCCCGCCGGAGATGGTAACTTCGCTTATGTTGCCTAACTCGTCACTGCCAACTCCTGCGCCGTATTCACTTGTAGCAGCCACTATACCACCGGCGATGGTAATCTTGCAGGTAGTAAGGTTGGAGAAACCACAACCGATGCCAGCGCCGCTAGACTTGCTTTTTGCCGTCACCATTCCACCTTTGATAGTAACATTGCCATCGTTGCTGCCGCTACCTGATGAACCGGTACCAATACCGGCGCCGATGCCGCTTGTGGCATCTACTGTTCCACTGTTGATGGTGATAGAGCCGCTACCGCCGGTACCACCGCCAATGCCAGCCCCTTCAGAGCTGGTGGCAGTTACTGTCCCATTGTCGATGACGATAGTACCGCTACTGCTGCTACCACCGCCAATGCCAGCGCCCTTAGCGCTGGTGGCCGTTACTGTTCCGCTGTCGATGACGATAGTACCGCTACTGTTGCTACCACCACCAATGCCAGCCCCGTCATAGCTGGTGGCCATTACTGTTCCGCCGGTGATGGTGACTATGCCGTTGGAGTTGTAGCTGAGACTACCGCTGCCAATGCCTGCGCCATTGGTGCTTGTGGCTGTTACTACTCCATGCGTGATGATAATTGTGCCGCCACTGTTGCCGCCGCCGCCAATACTAGCCCCATTGCGGCTGCCTGTAGCCACCACTGTTCCGTCGTTGATGGTAATTACACCCTTATCGTTGTTGCCGCCACCAATACCTGCTCCATACGAGCCGCCACCTGTAGCTGTCACCGTTCCGCCATTGATGGTAATGTGTCCGCTGCTGCCGCTAACGCTATTTGCCTTACTGCCAATGCCCGCACCACCGCTACGACCACCTGTAACATTCAAGGCGCCCGGTCCGTCTATAAATAGCTTGGCGCCGGAAGGCGCTTGTAGCCCGGCGTAGATATCACCGCTTTTGAGGGTGTCTATGCCTTTCAGGGTAAGGTATACCGTTGATCCGCTACCGATGCTAAAAGCGCAATTATCGATGCTTTTAATGGTTACATTCTCAAGGGTAATGCTTACTGCCGTAAGGTTGGGGTTTACCGCAATTCGGTTGGCGGTGGTGGCGCCGGTAAAGGTGTAATCACCGTTGTGGGTAATGGTAAGCGTAGGGCTGTCCCACACGTAACCGCTGCCGCTGCTGGTAGGGTTAGCAATGTCGATGTTGCCGTCGGCAAAAGCATTTATGTTTCCACCGACAAGTATAGCTGTCATTAACAGGAATACTTTAGCTGTGTGCAGAATCGAGCGTAAGCTTGCGCTTATCGTTAATGTTTCACGCGAATTATACTTTTCGCGGATTAACATTACAGGGTAGGAAGAAGAAGCTGTAAACATTTTTGTTATACTCAAATATGATTAGAATGTACAAAATAAGCTACTCGGAAAAATCTCTGACAGCAAAAGTACAAAAAAAATCAATGCAACCATATAATAATTCATAAAAAACATTTATAACTCGTGTTAGCTATACAACCTTATATCCTTTTTTTTACCCTGATACTCTATTTTTACAGCTAAATATGTTTGCATATTTCTCATTTTCAACATGTTGCGTTTTTATTAGCCATTCGGTATCGCCGTCAGGGGGCTCTGCTGCTACTTCCGAATACGCCCAAAAATTTGCTCTCCATGCCGGTAAGCGGGGTGGCGCGTGGGGCTGTTTGCGAACCGCCCCTGCCTGAAAGGTAGATTTTTCATCGCCGCAGGCCGGCGACCGGCGGAGGCTGAGACCGGCAGGGGCTGCGAATTGTAGCTGTTTACGGGAAGCCGTGTAGAATCTTGAGAGCTGCGCAGCATGAGCCATAATTTTCCCTGCAAAACTTTTCACATCATGCGTTTGTAAAGTTTAGATTTTTCATGTAAGTTTGCAGCTGAATTTCACCTCTTAAAATCCCAAAAAAATTATGAGCACAAAAACGAAAAAAATCTTGCTTTCGGAGCAAGAGCTGCCCACGCAATGGTACAACATCGTTGCCGATATGAAGAACAAGCCTTTGCCGCCGCTGCACCCCGCCACCAAGCAGCCGCTGGTTGCTGCCGATTTGGAGCCTATTTTTGCCAAAGAGCTTTGCCTGCAGGAGCTGACGCAGGAGCGCTACGTTGACATCCCCGAAGAAGTGCGGGAGGTTTATAAAATTTACCGCCCTACGCCGTTAGTACGCGCCTGTGGGCTTGAAAAAGCCTTGGATACGCCGGCGCATATTTACTTCAAAAACGAAAGCGTTAGCCCCGTGGGGTCGCACAAGCTCAACTCAGCCCTGCCGCAGGCGTACTACAACAAGAAGCAAGGCGTAACGCACATCACCACCGAAACCGGCGCCGGACAGTGGGGCACGGCGCTCAGCTTTGCCTGCCAGCTCTTTGGGCTTGACCTGAAGGTATTCATGGTAAAAATCAGCTACGAGCAAAAGCCCTACCGCAAGTCGATGATGAACGCATGGGGCGCGGAGGTCATTCCGTCGCCCAGCAACCAGACCAACGCCGGGCGCAAAATACAGTCCCTGCACCCCGGCTCGTCCGGAAGCCTTGGCACGGCGATTTCGGAGGCAATAGAAGCCGCCATGTCCACGCCAAACGCCAAGTACGCGCTGGGCAGCGTGCTCAACCACGTTATCCTGCACCAAACTATTATTGGGCTGGAGGCGGAGCGGCAAATGGCTATTGCCGGCGAATTTCCCGACGTCGTGATCGGGTGCTTTGGCGGCGGCTCCAACTTCTCCGGCATTGCATTTCCGTTTTTGCGCCACAAGCTCACGGAGGGTAAAACGCTGCGCGTAGTAGCGGCCGAACCGGCTTCGTGCCCAAAGCTCACGCGCGGACAGTTCCAGTACGATTTTGGCGACGAGGTGGGCACAACGCCTTTGCTGCCCATGTACACGCTCGGGCACGATTTTCAACCTGCCGACATCCACGCCGGAGGGCTGCGCTACCACGGCGCAGGCGCCATCGTGAGCCAGCTCAACCGCGATAACCTCATAGAGGCGCAGGATATACCTCAGCTCGAAAGCTTTGACGCGGCAACCATCTTTGCCCGCGCCGAAGGCATCATTCCGGCTCCGGAGTCGGCGCACGCCATTGCCGCTACCATACGCGAAGCAAAAAAAGCAAAAGAAGAGGGCGCGAAAAAGACAATACTATTCAACCTCTCGGGGCATGGCCTTATAGACATGTCGGCGTATGACCTCTACTACTCCGGCAAGCTGACCAACTACTCACTCCCGCAGGAAGAGATTGATAAAAACGTAGCGCGGTTAGAGCCAATAATACGATAGCTGGATAGCTGCATACCGACAACCCATTTTGTGCGGTGCGCAAAAGGTTTTTACGCTACCAACCACTACTTGAGAATGGAGAATTGAGAATTATTGCTGACATCAGGCAAGTCCCGCAAGGACGACGCTTGATTAATCGCAGGCTTTAGCCCTACGCTAATGATTGCGCCCTTTCAGGGCTTGGGTGCGGCGCGGGGGCGCGGCGTTCGTAGGGCGTTGCCCTACGCTATTGATTACGCCCTTTCAGGGCTTTGCATAGCAGAATTGCTTGCGCCGATTTGCCGCGCGGGGCGTAGTGACGCTATTCGTAGGGTATTTGCGTCTTTTTCATTCCGTAGGAATGAATCGCTCGGTAGAAAAGGGCAATGCGTCCGGCGCAACACATTCCGTTAGGAATGTGCCCAAAAATATTTCGGAGGCATTCCTACGGAATGTCGGGGTTTGGTGGTAGGGATGCTTTTCTACCGAGCGTTCCATCCCTAACGGGATGGCGTTTAACGCCGCCAATGCCGCCGCCAATGCTATCCCGCCGCCATCCCGCCGCCGTGCCGTCATCGCCGCGTCGCCGCGTCGTCGTCCCGCGCCGCCCCGCGTCGCCGTAGCAACCTCATTTTTACCTCATTCAAACAACAAAAACAACCTCAGTAGCAGAAATACGTACATACCTGCCAACCTCATTACCTCATTCGTCCATTTTTTAATGAGGTAATGAGGTTGGTATTTGACTGTACATCTCTCCCTTGCTACTGAGGTTGTTTTGTTA
>JAITAP010000184.1 GCA_031284065.1 Prevotellaceae bacterium | reverse complement strand
ATTTTTCTAACAAAAACAACCTCAGTAGCAGAAATACGTACATACATCCCAAACCTCATTACCTCATTCGTCCATTTTCTAATGAGGTAATGAGGTTGGTATTTGCCTGTACACCTCTCCCTTGCTACTGAGGTTGTTTTGTTGGAGAGATTGGGTGGAAATGAGGTTTATCTCCGCCCCGCAAACGCCCCGCGCCGCCGTTCCGTCGCCGACGGCGGCGTTAAACGCCATCCCGTTAGGGATGGAACGCTCGGTAGAAAAGCATCCCTGCCACCGAACCCGGCATTCCGTAGGAATGCCTCCAAAATATTTGTGGACACATTCCTACCGGAATGTGTTGCGCCGAGAACATTGCACATTTCTACCGAGCGATTCATTCCTACGGAATGAAAGACGCAAGCGACCTGCAACACCTCGCTCCGGTTCCCCGTAGGGGAAGCGAGGACAATTGTAATCTATCAAAAATTATAAACCTGCATAACATGGGCTATTATTCGTTGCAACAAAGCCACTTTCAACTCTCCACTTTCAACTCTCAAGTGTCGTCCCCCGCAGGGACTTTTAGTTGAGATTTTATTATTGTTACCTTTAAACCCCTTACCATCAAAAGCGCCCTTAGTAGCGCCGGTTTCCTCCCCCGATACTTCACCCTTATTTCTCAACTTTTCGTAAGGGTATTGCTGCAAATTGTGATTATTTATTGGAAGTTCTATAAATAGTTGCTTTGTGCAAAGCTTAGGCGCTGAACCAAAAGCGAAAGTCAAATAAAAACCGTATCTTTGTCGCAAATTATAAATCCTTTGTTTTTAAGAAAATCACAATGTTTAGCCCACACATCACCCATGAGGACATAGAGGCGTTGCCTTACGTTGCGTTTGGTGGGAAAATTACGGTAGTTGACAAGCGCGAAAAAGTAGCCGCCGCTGTTTCGTGCCTTATGCAGGAAAAAATTCTTGGCTACGATACCGAAACGCGCCCGAGCTTCACGCGCGGCGTGCACTACGGCGTGTCGCTGGTGCAGCTCTCCACCGCAGACCAAGCGTTCCTGTTTCGCGTAGATAAAATTGGCGTTCCGAGCGAGCTGGTTGCGCTGCTGCAAAGCTGCGATGTGCTCAAAGTCGGCGTGGCGATTAACGAAGATATACGCGGGATGCAGCGCATTGGCGCGTTTAAGCCGCAGGGCTTTGTTGACTTGCAGCAGCTTACTGAGCGGTACGGGGTGGAGGATAAGGCGCTGAAAAAAATTGCCGCCATTGTGCTCAACCTCCGCATTTCCAAGTCGCAGCAAACCTCCAACTGGGCAGCCCTGCGCTACACCGCCGAGCAAAAGCTCTACGCCGCCACCGACGCGTGGGTATGCCGCGAAATCTACCTCAAGCTGATAGAGCGCCAACCTTTGTTCCCTCCCAAGGCCGACGCAGCGAAGGAAAACGCTGCCGGCAAGGAGGCAAAGACAAAAAAAGCCAAGAGCCGCCGCAAAAAGCAGCGCAAGGCCTCCATGCTGCGCAAGGCGCAGCAGCCCGCGAGCGCGCTGATAAATACCAACCCACACGATAAGCACAAATGAACATTAGCGAACTTGGCGAGTTTGGCCTGATTGACCGGCTTGCAAAAAAAATACAGCTGCGAAATGCCTCTACCGTTAAGGGCGTTGGCGATGACGCCGCCGTAGTAGCGTCGGGCAGCGCACGCAGCCTGCTCGCCACCGACATGCTGCTTGAGGGTATTCACTTTGACCTCACCTACGTACCCCTGAAGCATTTGGGCTACAAGGCGGCAGTGGTCAACTTCTCCGATATATACGCCATGAACGGGTTTCCAAAGCAAATGGTTGTGTCGCTGGGCATTTCAAAGCGTTTTAGCGTGGAGAACATTGAGGAACTGTACGACGGCATGTTGCTGGCGTGCGAGCGACACGGGGTGGACATGGTGGGGGGAGATACCTCTGCATCGCTCACGGGGCTTACCATTGGCGTGAGCGTGCTGGGCGAGTGCGAACCCGACAAGGTGGTTTACCGTAGCGGGGCAAAGCCGACGGATTTGATTTGCATCACCGGCAGCCTTGGCTCGGCCTATATGGGCTTGCTGCTGCTGGAGCGCGAGAAAAAGGTGTTTGAGGCCAACCCGGACGCTGCCCCGCAGCTTGCAGGCTACGAGCAAATCATTGGGCAGTACCTGAAGCCCGAGGCCAACCGCGACGCTATCCTCAACCTCCGCGAGGCAGGCGTAACGCCTACCGCCATGATTGACATTTCGGACGGGCTCGCCTCCGATATGCTGCAAATTTGCAAGCAATCCGGCGTGGGGGCGCACCTTTATCTGGATAAAATTCCCATTGCAAGGCAATGTTTGGATATGGCGAAGGAGATGAACTTTGACGCGGTAACGGCTGCCCTCAACGGCGGAGAAGATTACGAGCTGCTGTTCACCGTCCCCTTGTCGCTGCACGACAGGGTGAAAGATTTCGGCCGCGTGGATGTGATTGGGCACATAGTGGAGGCGGAAAAGGGAGCGCTGCTCATTCCGCCCAACGGCGAACCGGTGCGGCTACAGGCGCAGGGATTCAGGTAAACCCAAACGGCGTGCACATCACGAGCTTGTAAAGGTAAAAGGTAGCGATGATGAAAACGGTCAGGATGAAAGACCACTTTGGGAGCAAGGTTGGGCTGATAGCATCGGGCAAAAAAGGGAAAAAAATCATACTTGCGATACAGGGATTTTTGGGGAATCCATTTGGCGGGCACACGATAGCGCCACTTCTTAACCAAATGCAAAGCAACGGGCTGGAGCTTCCCAAGTCGCTTGTTTACGACAGGGGTGGCAAAGGGCAATCAGCGGTAGCGGGCGTAACAAATCATTACCCCATCGGCCAAAAAAAGAGCGAGCCAAGGTACCGGCAAGAAAAAAAGCGCGGGCAATGCCGCGCAAGAGCCGCTATAGAACGATAATAAGCCACTTAAAGTATGGCTATCGGATGCTTGAGAATTACCTGGGCGGGGAGAAAGGCGTCCAAATCAACGCGCTGATGGCAGGCGCGGCGTGGAACCTCGCTAACGGTTATAGCCGGATAATTCCCTATAATTTATTTCGGGGTTGGTATATCTCCCCCTATTTTGTGTTATATTTTTATAATTTATTGCTTTCTGTGGACAAAACTGAATACACGCGACGCACTGTTCACAATGATGCCTGTATTGTATTTTATTGTTTACCATTTCAATATTTTTTACCGGGCATACCTTTTCGCATATACCGCAGCCCGTACAGCTACTATTAACCGAAAAATCCTTATCCATATTTGAAACTTCGCTTACAAATTTTTCATTCATAGATTCAAATATTCTTGTCAATTTGTTTACGTTGCTTCTCTTTCTCTTTTTTATTGAGTTAATAATTGGAACCAGCTTTTCATTTGATTTTTTTGTAATTTCATCCACTCTTTCATTCATATCATACGCGACAACATAGTTTGCGAACATTCGCAATTTTTGCCCGTAACCTAATTTTACGCCGTGCCGTTTACGTAGTAATTCATGCAATTGATAAACCGCATTGCCAACAAATCCGCCATAAGTTGCAATTGAATAGTAATATGCGCCCTTATTGTTGCCTAAAGCTATATTTTCGATAAATTCGGTAACCCTTTTAGGTAGCCCCCAATAGTACACAGGATGAACAAAACCAATAGTGTCGTATTGCTTTATCAGGCTGTAGCTTCCCGGTTTTGCCATTGAAACAATTTCCCCGCTTCCCAATTCTTGAATAAGTGTTTTTGCAACCCTTAAAGAATTTCCGGTTCCGGAGAAGTAAAAAACGATGTTTTCCATACAAAATTTCTTTTCTTGCATTAATATGATACTCTCACTTTCACATGGTGGAGGCGGAAAAGGTCGCAGGCGCAGGGATTCAGGTAAACCCAAACGGCGTGCGCATCACGAGCTTGTAAAGGTAAAAGGCAACGATGATGAAAACGGTCAGGATGAAAGACCATTTGATAACTGCCGCGCCGTGCCTGAAGCCGAATTTCAGGTGCAGGGCGGTAAAAATCACGCAAAAGAAAATCGGGATGGTGGCAGGGTAGAGCGCAAGGCTTTTTGCGAGGTCGCCCTCCAGCAGCGCGATAACGCTACGCTGCAAGCCGCATCCCGGGCAATCAATGTGGAAGAAGTATTTGCCGGGGCAAGTCAGCAAACGCTCTTTCCACCATTCTACAAAGGCAATCATTTATATTGATGGTTACTACTGACCGGCTAAAATTCAGCTGTGATTTTTATTTTGTTGATTTTCAATTAGCTGCGATTTTTCATCTACGACTAACGTGGGTTACTTCAACTCCTTTATTCTCAAGTTACGAAATGCCAATGGCGAGCCGTGCCCGAGGAATCCGATGTATCCGCTCTTGTTGGACAATCCGGGGTGGCTCTGCTTATCCGCCGTTTGGGTAAAGTCATGGCTGGCCTCGGCAATATCGCCGTCGAGAATAACCGTGCCGTTAAGCGTCACGGTAATATGGTAGCCGTCGGCGATAACCTCCTGCGTGTTCCATTCGCCTGTGGGCTTCAGGAATCCGCGCTAGGCGGGTATCACCCCGTACACAGACCCGTGATACTGGTAAATTTGCAGGTTTTTATACACGTCGGCGTCATTGTCGAGTATCTGCAATTCCATGCCTGCGTATGCCGCATCGCCTTCGAGCGGGGTGCGAATACCCAGGCCGTTATTGGCTGCGGGCGTTAGCTGAAATTCGAACCGCATGATGAAATTTGAGTACTCCCTGTCGGTGTAAATGTTGCCATGCCCGCCCTTGTTGGGGTCGCACACAATTTGGCCGTCGCGGGCATAGTAATCCCTCAGGTTGCCCACCCAGCCCGACATGTCAATGCCGTTGAACAGCGGCGCAAAGCCTTCCGCTTTCTCCGCGTTGGATACTTGATACGGGTCGGGGCGCGGTATTTCCCTGATGTAGACGTCGCGGTATTCCACCCGCGTGCCGTGCGCCTGCAACTCAATGGCGTCTTTCTCAAAGATGGGCAAAGCGCGATCCCAGTAATTTTCGAGGGTAACATTATCCGTTACCAGCTGTCCGTTCAGGTAAACCGTTACTTTTTCGCCGGTCATTTTAATGAAAAACGAGTTCCATTCGCTTATCGGGTTATCGGCCACCAGCAACGGTTTGCTCGGGTGCTTCCGGTTGTTGTACAAGCCTCCCGATCCCACCTGCGCACCCACGTTGGTGCGGGAAGTATCCCATATCTGTACTTGCGGCGTGCCGCGCAGGTAAATGCCGGCGTCTCCCTCAGGCGCAATACGCCAATCGACGTACATTTCAAAATCGCCGTACATTTTTTCCGAACATAAATTGTCGTACCCCGGCCCATCGAACACCAATAATCCGTTCTCCACATGCCAGTCGCGCCGCATGATTTCATCGGCTTTCCTTTGCTTGTCGGTCAGCTGTTTGGGCGACATTTTGCTGCGGGCTATCGGATTTTCCACCAATCCCTTCCATCCGGTAAGGTCGCGGCCGTTGAACATTGGCACAAAACCGTCGTCCGGCGGGAAAGCCTCCAAGCGCTTCACAAACGCCTGCTTTTGGTATTCGGCCTCCGGGTCTTTGTTCACCGCAATTGCTTTACGAATGATGTCGGCGACTATTTTCCCGTAATATTCGGGATGCGCCAGCGCAATGGCGCGCACGGCTTGCACGGCTGCCTGCCGCACCGTTTCATCCTTGTCGTCAAGGTAGCTGTCGGCTACCGGCAATCCGACAAAAGCGCCTGTTCGTCCGATTTCCTTGAGTATGTAGCGTTTTTGTTCCGGCGTTTTGGCTATACTCAGCGCGTTGCGCAGCAATATCAATTTTTGCTCCGGCGTGTGTCCGGAAGCTGCAATTTTCGACAGGCAGGCGGTTAATGCCTTGTTAAAAAATGTTCCGGCAGGGTCAGATGCGGCAATGCCGAAAAGGGTGGCAATGGCAGCCGCGTCACGCCACCGGGTAAGCGCGTCGAAAGCGGCGGCGCGGACGGGCGCATTGTCGCTTTTGAATGCGGTCAGGACAATGTCCAACGCCGGCTGCCCGCCAATCATGGCCAGCACGTTGTAGTACCGTTCCGGTTTGGCGCTTGCGCCGGTTTGTGCAGCCACCTCTTGCGTCTGCCGTGCCTGCGGCAATGCGGAAACAGACGCGAACAGCGACTGCTGGAGGGCTTCTATTTCCTCTTTTTCCGCTGCCTTACTCAGTAATTGCGCTATGCGGTGCGCGTCGTTTTCTGAGGCAAGGGCTGCCAATGCTTTTCCGGCAGCCACGCGCACGCCTGCATCGGGCGATGAGGTTTGTGCAAAAATCGCTTCTTTCTGCGCCACGGCGTAGCGCGACGCAAGTATTTCCATCAGCGCAATTTTGGCGGGCGAAGAGGCTTGCGGGAGCGCTGTCGCTGCTTCCGCGATGAGTTGGTCGCCTGGGATGCTCAGCAACGTATTTTTTCCCGTTTGCACCACTTTTTCATCGCCGGTATTGATGGCCTGAATGATGGGGTTCACCGCGCTTTCGCCGCCCAATTTTCCGGCAGCGGCTATGGCGGCGCGGCGCAAGTCGCTATCGGACGCGGACAGGTAATCCCTGACAAGCGGAAAGGCGGCCTTGTCGTTTCGCTCGCCGAGTGTGGTGATTAGCTCCGCTTGCAAAGCGTCTGGGTTTTTCTTGCTTTTGGCTTTTTTCAGCAGAGCGTCATACATTTTCGGCGAGGC
>JAITAP010000109.1 GCA_031284065.1 Prevotellaceae bacterium | reverse complement strand
GATAAAAAAATCCGTGTTAATCCGTGTAATCTGTGGACAATAAAATTGAAAAAAATCAGCGTAATAAATATATATGAAAACCATGATTAAATTTTCCAACAACGACGCCATGCCTCTTTTAGGCTTGGGCACGTGGCGCACTACGCGCGAAGAAACGTACAGCTCCGTTTTTGAGGCGCTCAAAACCGGCTACCGGCACGTGGACTGCGCCTTTATTTACGGCAACGAAGACGTTATCGGGCAGGCGTTCAGCGATGCGTTTGCGCAAAAGATTGTTCGGCGCGAGGAGCTTTTTGTAACCTCCAAGCTGTGGAACGACGCGCACGAAAGAGCCAACGTGCGCCCCGCGCTGCAAGCAACGCTGCGCAGCCTGCACCTCGACTACCTCGACCTGTACCTGATGCACTGGCCTGTGGCGCTCAAGCGCGGAACGCTCTTCCCCTCGCGCCCGGACGAATTTCTGTCGCCCCAGCAAGCGCCGCTTGCCGAAACGTGGGCTGCGCTGGAGGAGTGCCGGCGGCAAGGGTTGTGCCGGCACATCGGCGTGTCGAACTTCACGCAGCGCAAGCTTGCCGAGCTCCTGCAAACCGCTACGCAAAAGCCCGAAATGAATCAGGTGGAGCTGCACCCCTACCTGCAACAGCCGGAGCTGGTGGCGTTTTGCCAAAAAAACGACATTCACGTAACCGCCTACGCGCCGCTTGGCGCAGGCATGACCGACAAAGCGGGCAAAACGCCAATCCTGCAAAATCCGGCGATACGGGAAATTGCCCAAAAGCACAGCTGCACGGAGGCGCAGGTAGCGCTGGCGTGGGGCATGGCGCGCGGCACGGCAGTCATCCCAAAATCGGTTAAGCCGCACCGCTTGGCGGAGAACTTTGCCTCGCAAAGCGTAACGCTCGACGAAAGCGACACGGCGCGTATCGCCTCGCTCGGCTGCGACCTGCGCATCACCACCGGCGCGCTCTGGACAATGGACGGCTCGCCGTACACCGCCGAATACTTGTGGGGTAATGAAGAATGATTTACGCAAAATCCCTGCATTTCCCCTGCTCATTAACCATTAATCACTAAAATCGTGCTTCCTTTTGACGTTTACCCCTTGTGGGACATAGAGCCGGTACGGGGCGAGGGCTGCTACCTGTACGACAAAAACGGCGTGCGCTACCTCGATTTTTACGGCGGTCACGCCGTCATTTCCGTTGGGCATACGCATCCGCGCTACGTGCAGCGCGTCACCGAACAGCTCAACCGGCTGGCGTTTTACTCCAACGCCGTGCAAAATTCGCTGCAACGGCAGCTTGCCGAGCGGCTGGGCGAGGCTTCGGGATACCCGCACTTTTCGCTCTTCCTGTGCAACTCCGGCGCGGAGGCCAACGAAAACGCCATCAAGCTCGCCTCGTTCGACACGGGAAAAAAGAAAGTACTCGCCTTTGGCAAAGCGTTTCACGGGCGCACCTCCGGCGCAGTGGCCGCCACCGACAACCCCAAGATTGTCGCGCCGTTCAACCTAACCCCCAACGTGGAGTTTGCCCCCCTCAACGACGTTGAGGCGGTGGAGGCGAAGCTCCAAACGGGCGAGTTTTGCGCCGTTATTATAGAGGGGATACAGGGTGTGGGCGGGATTATCATGCCCGACGACGCTTTTCTGCGGCAGCTGCGCGCGCGATGCAGCGAGCACGGCGTGCGCCTCATTCTGGACGAAATACAGAGCGGGTACGGGCGCACCGGAAAGTTCTTTGCGCACCAGTGGGCGGGCATTGAGCCGGATATTATCACTACGGCAAAGGGCATGGCCAACGGTTTTCCCATAGGCGGCGTGCTCATATCGCCCGAGTTTAAGCCCGTGCACAGCATGTTGGGTACTACGTTTGGCGGCAACCACCTCGCTTGCGCGGCGGCGTTGGCGGCGCTCGAAATTTTTGAGGAAGAGCGCATACTGAGCAACGTTGCGGCTACGGGGGCATTGCTGGAGAGCGAGCTGCGGTCGGTGGCAGGCGTGAAAGAGCTGCGCGGACGCGGGCTCATGGTAGGCATGGAGATGGAAAAACCTACGGGCGAGCTGCGAAAAAAGCTGCTCTTTGAGCACAAAATATTTACCGGCGCGGCGGGAACGCACGTCATTCGCCTGCTTCCGCCCCTGTGCGCCGGCAAGCCGCAGGTGGACGAGCTGATGGAGGCGCTGCGAAAGGCTGTGAAGTAGTGAAAATATAGTAGCTAACCAACCCTGATGAGCAAAAAATTATTTTCTTACCTGATTACTACGGCAACCATACTGGTGTTGCCGGCAGGGCTGCTGTTTTTTGTGGTCGCCACGTTTATGGCGTACCGCCCTGCGCCGCAGGAAGCGCTGTACGCCAATCCGCAGGCCCCGCGGCAGCTGCCCGACAGCATATCCGTTACCTCGTGGAACGTAGGGTACTGCGGGCTTGGAAAGGCTGCCGACTTTTTTTATGACGGGGGAAAAATGGTGCGCCCCGCCAAAGAGGAGGTGCTGGAAAACCTGCAAGGCATAAAAAACTTCTTGCGGGCAAATGCCGGCGACTTCCTGCTGCTGCAAGAAGTTGACGTTGACTCAAAGCGCAGCTACGGCATTGACGAGCTGCGCAGCATTGCCGACGAACGGTACAACGAAAGCCAGCGCTTTTTTGCGTACAACTACAAGGCGTGGTTTGTGCCCATGCCTCTTTTTCACCCGCTTGGGCGCGTGCAGGCGGGCGTGGCTACTCTCGGCGCGTGCGAGCCCTCGCACGTAACGCGCCACGCCTACCCCGACAGCACGCCGTATCCGCAGCACATTTTCCTGCTCAAGCGTTGCTTTCTGGTATGCCGCTACACGACCCGGAGCGGCAAGGAGCTGACGCTGGTAAACACCCACAACTCCGCCTTTGACGACGGCAAGCAGCGTGCAGACGAAATGGAAATGCTGCGCAGCTTTGCGGTACGGGAGTACGAAAGCGGCAGCTACGTAATCGTCGGCGGGGACTGGAACCAAACCCCGCCCGGGTACGAAAACAGGGCAAGCACAAAGCAATATACGCCCCACGCCGTCAGCGGCAATTTATTTCCGGAAGGCTGGCAGTGGGCGTACAACAAAGCTTCCGAAACGATGCGGTTTACCAACCAACCCTACGTGGAGGGGCAGTCTCTCACCTCTGTGGTGGATTTCTTTCTGGTTTCGCCCAACGTAAAAGTCGTAACAGCGGCTGTGCACGAGCTCGGCTTTGAGCACTCCGACCACAACCCCGTTACGGCAACGTTTGAGCTGAAATAAATATTAACAGCTTAGGCTACGCAGCCCGCGAATTTTTGATTAATTCTTCTGTTCGCGAATTACACGAATTCGTGAAAATCCGTGTAATCCGTGGACAAAAAAAAATTCGAGGATGCTGCGTAGTATGAGCAAACAAAAAAAATTATGAGCGCACAATTTATACTTCAAGAACTTTTATCTGTCTCCAGCGCCGAAAGAGCGGCGTTTCTTCAGGGCTTTTTCAAAACCGGAAAAGGCCAGTACGCCGAGGGCGATGTAATGCTCGGCATTACCGTGCCGATGGTGCGGGATATTGTGAAACATGCCCCGGCAATGCCCTTTTCCGAAGTGCAAACGCTGCTGAACTCCAAGTACCACGAAGCCCGCCTTGTCGGGCTGATGCTCCTTGTCAGGCAATTCAAAAAGGCAAAGGAGGAGGGGGAGCGAAAGGCCGTTTTTAGCTTCTACCTGCAAAACGCCCGCAAGGCCAACAACTGGGACTTGGTAGATGTCTCCTGCCGCGACATTGTCGGCGCGTACCTGCTGGACAAGGAGGACAGAAGCGTGCTCTACCGGCTGGCGGCGAGCGACAACCTCTGGGAGCAGCGCATTGCCATTATCTCCACGTGGACGTTTATCAAGTACCGGCAATTCGACGATACGCTAAGGCTTGCGGAGCTGCTGCTTTCCCACCGGCACGACCTGATTCACAAAGCCGTGGGGTGGATGCTGCGGGAGGTGGGCAAAAAAGACAGGGCAACGCTGGTAGCGTTTCTCGAAAAGCATTGCAGCCAAATGCCCCGCACCGCCCTGCGGTACGCCATTGAGCATTTCTCGCCGGAGGAGCGGGCGTACTTCATGAAATCAGGGGATAGAGCGTAGAGCGCAGGTATTACATCATAAAAGCGGGCGTGAAATTTTCCGTGCCATGCGCTGCCGTAGAGACGCACGGCGTGCGTCTCAGCGACGTACCCGCCGCCGCCCTTGCTGCCGCCGCCCTTACCCGTCATTCCGACCGGAGTGCGCGAGGCACGAGCGCACGCAGCGGAGGAACCTCCAGCAACGAAGCACGGAAAACGATAATAGCGGCGACAACGACAGGTTTGGTGGAAAAGTGGGAGATTCCTCGCTACGCTCGGAATGACGGAGAAATGGTGAATGACGAACATAAAATTTAACCAATTCTACAGCCCAAATTTGCTGCGACGTTAATCTAATTTGCTGCACATAAAGTAATTTTTTTGGAGACTTCGATTTGCTTTTTACCTTTGTTGTGGAATTTGCTTGCCACGAGAAAAGAAAAAGCCGTCGAAAATTTCGGCAAAGTATGCCTTGATATGGGCAAACTTACGTTTGGTAGCCTCATACTCGGTAGCATAATAAAAGGAGACTTTGAGAGAGCACATAGCCTCTCCTTACCAACCCTCAATGCTAAAAAAAACATTCCATTTCATCTGAGCTCAAATATGCCCCTGAGCTCCGTGTTGCTGAGGTTGCCAATCCAGCTTTCGCCGTTGGCGATGGTGAGGTTTACGAGCTCCTTTTTGCGCTGTATCATTTCG
>JAITAP010000104.1 GCA_031284065.1 Prevotellaceae bacterium | reverse complement strand
AAGCCCCAACGGGGCGTAATCCGTTTATTCCCGCAAATTGACTACGCCCCGTTGGGGCTTGGGGAGGACGTATCGCATTTTTTTCGTAGGGCGTTGCCCTACGCTAATGATTTCGCCCTTTCAGGGCTTTAACCTGATGGCGCGGGCTAACGCCTACGGTTAATCAAGCGTCGTCCCTGCGGGACTTGCCCGGCGCAAGCAACAACTCTCAACTCTCAATTCTCAACTTAAATGTCGTCCCTGCGGGGCTTTTACTTTTTTTACAGCTTTACGCCCATAAAGCCCATGAAAGCAATGCCCATCAGCCCTGTAATGATAAAGGTAATGCCTAATCCTCGAAGCGGCGCGGGAACGTTGGAGTAGGCTAACTTTTCGCGAATGGCGGCAACGCCTACAATTGCCAGCAGCCAGCCTGTCCCCGAGCCTAACCCGAACGCAGCGGCCTCGCCAAGCGTTTGGTACCCGCGCTCCTGCATGAACAGCGAGCCGCCAAGTATGGCGCAGTTCACCGCAATGAGCGGCAAAAAGATGCCCAGCGACGAGTACAGCGCCGGCGCAAACCGCTCTACCACCATCTCCACTATCTGCACAATGGAGGCAATGACGGCAATGAAGACGATGAACGACAGAAAGCTCAAATCTACGCTCCTGAAATCCGCGCTTATCCACGCCAGCGCACCGCTACTTAGCACGTACTTGTTGAGCAGGTAGTTGACCGGAACGGTTACCAGCAGCATGGCGACCACCGCCAACCCAAGCCCTGCCGAAATCTTTACGCTCTTGGAAACGGCAAGGTAGGAGCACATTCCCAAAAAGTACGCAAAAATCATATTGTCAATGAAGATTGACTTGACAAATATGTTGACTATATCTCCCATTTTTCCCTGAAATGTATTACACGTTAATGTTCTGTTAGATTTTTGTTGCGGCTGCGCTGTATCCAGATGATAATGCCCAGCAAAATAAGCGCCATGGGGGGCAGTATTACCAGCCCGTTGTTTTCGTACACGCCGCCGTTGGCCACGTAAAAGCTACTGGGGATAATGCGGTAGCCCCACAGCGTGCCCGACCCGAGCAGCTCGCGGAAAAAGGCTACCGTTACAAGGATAACGCCGTAGCCCAAGCCGTTGCCTATGCCGTCGATGAGCGCCGGCAGCGGCTTGTTGCTTAGCGCAAACGCCTCTATGCGCCCCATGACAATGCAGTTGGTAATAATCAGCCCCACAAATACCGACAGCTGCTTGCTTACGGTGTAGGCAAACGCGCGTAGTATTTGGTCAACAAGGATAACCAGCAGCGAAATCACCACCAGCTGCACGATAATGCGGATACGGTTGGGAATGGTGTTGCGCAGCATTGACATAATGACGTTGGAAACGGCTATCACCGCCGTTACCGAAATGGCCATGACTACCGCAGGCTCCAGCTTTACCGTTACCGCCAGCGCAGAGCAAATGCCCAGCACCAGCGTCGTTACGGGGTTGCTGCGCCCCAGCGGGTCGGTGAGCAGCTTGAGGCTTTTTGCCGAAAACAAAGGTTCTTTTTCCATTTATAGTTCTTCTGTTTGTTGCACATCCTGTTGCACGCCTTGTTGCAGCGTATCGTGCGGTACGCTTTCGCTTCCGGCGTTCGCTTTTGGGAGCGGGAGGGTATCGGCTGCGCTTGTTGCTGCGTACTCCGTTGCCTGCCCGTCGGCGGGCAATGTGGCGGCGTTGCCGGCAAACGGATTGAGCGCAGGCAAAGGCTCTCTCCTCACGGCAACGACCGGTTGCAGGTTCGCCTCTTTTTCTTCGTCCGCCTGCTTTTGCCGGGCAATCTTGCCTTGCTGCTGCGCTTTGAAGTAGCGCAGGTAGGCGCTCAAGTTATCCCACAGCATTTTTTCCACCCCCTGGCTTGTGATAGTGCCGCCCGAAATAGCGTCCACCTCGTGCGGGCGGCCTTGCGTGCCGCCGCCTTTTACGATTTTTACGGAGGTGAATGTTGCGGCGGCGTCAAACAGCTGCTTCCCTGCAAACTGCCGCTGAAACTCCGGCGTTGACAGCTCTGCGCCCAGCCCCGGCGTTTCGCCCTTGTGGTCGAATACTACGCCGTAGATGGTGGAGAAGTCGTCGTGCAGCGCCACGTAGCCCCAGAGGGCTCCCCACAGGCCTGCGCCGCGCACCGGAATAATGTACTTAAGCGTGCTGTCGTCGTCCGTGCAAGTAAACACCGGAAGTCGGCGGTCGGCGGCAGGTTTTGCCATTTCCTCCTCAAGGTTTACCTCAAAGGCGTCGCCTTCCTCCTCCACGCCGAGCGAGTTGAGCACGCAGCTGCCGGTAATGTACTTTGCGTATTCGTCTTCAACGTACTGCCGCTTGTTTTTTGCGCTCTCTGCGTCCGCCGCCTTGCGCACGGAGAACAGTATGCTTTGCTTTTTCTCCACCTCAACATTTTTTTGCTGAAAAGGCTTGAGGAGCGTTGCCGCTACCGACAGCGCCGCCGCCACTATCACCACCAGCGCAATGGAGTATATGTAGATGTATTTGTTACTGTCCTTGTTCATGGTTTACTTTGGCTTATAACCTTGTTGTACAATTTGCTTTGCCCGGTTGAGCCGTCTGCGTATGTGGGCTTGCACTACGCAGTGGTCAATCAGCGGGGCAAAAGCGTTCATAAGTAGGATGGCGAGCATCATTCCTTCGGGGTACGCCGGATTGAGCACGCGAATTATAATTGCTACGGCGCCGATGAGAAAGCCGTAAATCCATTTCCCCACGCCGGTTTGCGAGGAGGTTACGGGGTCGGTTGCCATGAATACCGCGCCGAAAGCAAATCCTCCCATTACGAGGTGCTGGTACGCCGGAATATTCATGTAGGCGTTGGCGCCTATCCGGTTAAACAGCAACCCTGTGAGAAATCCGCCCGCCGCCACCGACAGCATGATGCGCCCGCTGCCTACGCCTGTAAAAACAAGCAACGCCGCTCCCAGCAGAATGGCTGCCGTAGAGGTTTCGCCCACAGAGCCGGGGATAAATCCCCAAAACATGTTTTCGACCTCCATCGCCGAAAACGGCAGCTGCCCCGCAAACGCCTTTGCCAGTGGAGTTGCGCCCGAAAAGCCGTCAACAACCGCCGTGCTGCCGGATAGCCCGCCAATCCAAATGCTGTCGCCGGACATGTGCGAGGGGTACGAAAAAAATACAAAGGCACGCGCCAGCAGCGCGGGGTTAAATATGTTCATCCCCGTGCCGCCAAAAACCTCCTTGCCTATGATAACGGCAAAGGCCGTTGCCAGCGCCAGCATCCACAGCGGCAGGTCGGGCGGCATAATCATGGGAATAAGAATTCCCGACGCCAGAAATCCCTCGTTTACCTCATGCCCGCGAACTTGCGCCACCGCAAACTCAATCCCCAAGCCCACTATGTAGGATACCGCCAGCATTGGGAGGATTTTGCCAAGTCCGTACCCAAAAATGCTCCAAAAGCCCACCTCGTGGCTTACGGAGAGGTAGCGCTGAAACCCCACGTTCCAAATCCCAAACAGCAGGGCGGGCGTAAGCGCCGCTATCACCACCGTCATGGTGCGCTTGAGGTCAATAGCGTCGCGCACGTGGCAGCCCCCGGTGGTTACCGTTTTGGGTACAAACAGCAGCGATTCAAACGCCTCGAACGTTGAATGTAAAAAGTACAAGCGCTTCCCCTTTTCAAAGCTGGGCTTGACGTTGTCTAAAAAATTTCGTATTGACTTCATGTAAATTCTTGAACCTAAAAATTATGGAAGTTCTCCAACTTTTTATTTTAACCTGCCTCTGCCATCATCAGGTCGATGCCTTTTCGCAGGATGCGCTGCACATCTACCTTTGAGGCGCACACAAACTCGCACAGCGCGAGGTCTTCCTCTATCACCTCGTAAATTCCCAGCTGCTCCATGCGCTCTACGTCGCCCGCCATAGCTGCCTTTACCAGATAAACCGGCAGTATGTCCATAGGCAGCGCCCGCTCGTACTGTCCGGTGGCGACAAAGGCGCGCTGCCCGCCGTTGAGGTTGGTGTTGAGGGCGTACTGCCTGTGGGGTGTGAGCCACGAAAAGTAGGCGCGCGACATGCTCAGCTTTTTGAGGCGCGGCATCAGCCAGCCCAAAGGCTCGTAGCAATCGCCCTCGGGAATTACCGTTACCTCGTTGCTGTAAAAGCCCAGGTACCCGTTTATGCCGACCTTTGCGCCGGTGAGCACGTTGCCGCTAATCACGCGCTTGCGCTCGCCGCCGTCGTTGACGAGCTCCGCCAGCCCGCTCAGCGAGGCGCCGGCAACCATGCGGTAGTAGCGCGGCCTCTTCACCTCCGAGCCTACCAGCGCAACTATTTTCGACACGTCGTACGTGCCGTTGATGAAGAGCCGCCCCAGCGCCATCACGTGCTGGGGGGCAATTGTCCACACCACGTCGCCCTTGTTGATGGGGTCAATGTGGTGTATTTGCACGCCGACGTTGCCGGCGGGGTGTGCGCCTTTTACGCGGTGTATCTCCACGCCTTTGGCGCGCTCAAACGTGTTGTTGGCCGGGTAGTCGGCGCAGAGCGAAAGGTGCACGCTGCCCGTCGTCAGCTTTTTCAGCGCGTCAATGCCTTTTTGGAACGGCACGCTTTCGCCGTTCGCGAGGTAGTCGGCGTCGGCGGCCAGCGGCGACGTGTCGAAGCCCGAAATGAAGATGGCCTTGGGCGTTGCCTGCGGGTTGGCGACAACTCCGTAGGGACGCTGCACCAGAAAAGGCCACGCGCCCGCGCTGAGCATGAGCTGCGCCACCTCCTCGCGCGACGCTGTCTTCAGGTCGGGAGCGGCGTGCTGCTCGCTTGCGCTTTGCCCGTCGGGTACGATTATAGCTTCCAAAATCTGCCGACGCTCGCCGCGCACCACCTCTTGGAGCGTGCCGCTTACAGGCGAGGCAAAAAGTATTTCGGGCTTATACTTGTCGCAAAAAACCGGCGTCCCCGCCTTGACGACGCTACCCGGCGCCAGCAACATTCTTGGCGTCAACCCGTGAAAATCAGTAGGCTTAATGGCGTAAGAAGATGGGGATGGACATTTGAGGAGAACCCTTTCGGGCAAACCCCGCAATGCTATGTTGAGCCCTTTCTTTAGTTTAATGGTTTGCTGCATACGTGCATAAAGTTGTTCTTTCGTTGAAACAAGGCAACAAAATTACATGAAAAACTCGATTTTCCAAGCGCATGGAAATAAAAAATCAAGACCACAGGAGCTTTAGCGGCTTACTGTACGGCGCTCAAGGTACAAGGTGTTGCCTTTGATTTTTTTATTGGCTGCTTCATCAATCAATTTTCGGTAGATTTTATGAAAAAAGCATCTGGTTTTGAGCGAGCACAAAGATAATGCTTTTGCGTACATTTTGAATACTCAGGAGAAAAAATTTTTAGCGCCTGCCAAAAATTGTATGCCCAACCCCTGTATTTTCCCAAAAGTCAGGAACGACACTTGCTGCCGCGCCCAAAGCGCGTCCCTGCGGGGCTTGGGAGGCGGGGGCTATCGCTGGCCGCAGGCTAACGCTCATCGCCGTCAGGTTAAGCCCTGAAAGGGCGAAATCAATTTGCGGGAAAAAACGGATTACGCCCTTTCAGGGCTTGGGGGAGGCGCGGGGGCGCGGCGTTCGTAGGGCGTTGCCCTGCGCTAATGGATTACG
>JAITAP010000095.1 GCA_031284065.1 Prevotellaceae bacterium | reverse complement strand
GGCATTTTCCACAATTTCGTTGAGGGTAACTTTAAAAATAACCGGCGTATTTGCCGCCACGCCCGTTGTTCCCGACGAGCCAAAGGCGTGCCACGACGCCGACAGCACGGTGAGGGTATCGCCCACGCTCATCTGCGTAAGCGCTTCGTGCAAGGCCTCCTGCAAGTAATCTTTGTGGTAGTAGGCAAATATGGGGGCGTAGTGCGTTTCTGCGGAAAATGTGCCCAGCCGGTGAGCCGACAGCGAGTCGCTCGTTTGGTACACAACGCTCTGCGAAATGGGAAGCAGCCTCCCTTCGTAGCCAAACTCCACGTAAGCCCCTTCCTGCGGCGTTTCTTCATTTCCCGAAGCGTTTTTACGATGTTCAAGCGTCCACAAGCTGCTGTCTTCATTTATAGGCGTAGCATTGGGAAAATGCACCCTAACGGTGGACTTTATCAACTGCAGCTCGGTATCCTGCCACGATTCGGAGGGATTTTTCGCGCAGCGCGAAGTCAGCAAGGCAAGCGCAGCCGTTGCTGCCAGCGCAAAATATTTTTTTAGACAAACCATTTTTTTGTGAATCACGAAATTTGAATTTTAAACTACCGTTTCTCTACTTCTGTTACAAGCACATTGAATATTAAAGCCGATTGCGAAGGCGCCAACCCTACGTGCTCTTCGCCGTATCCCAGCGTAAACGGGAACAGCAGCACGGCTTGCTCGCCTTTCGCCATGCGCAGCAAACCTCTGTCCAATCCGGCTATGAGCTTGCCGCTGCCGACCTCCAGCTTCCTTGCGGGCGTTGTATCTATGCTGTATTTCACGGCCATCGAGTCGTTGCTCGTGGCAAAATGGACGCCGCCCAGCGTCATCGCCTCGTACTCCAGCGTTACGAGGTCGCCCGTCTCCACCGCAACCCGTTCGGGGCTTGAATCGACGGATAAAGGCACGTAGTACACGCCGTCCTTTTCGTCAACTGTTGCCCGCAGCGTGTTGGTAATGTAGCGCTCAATATCCTTTCGCTGATTCTCCTCCGTGTCGTCTTCCTTGCACGAGGGCGTAAGAGCAAGCGTTAGCAGGATGCAAAAAAAGCCATATAAGTTAGACCTTGACAATTTATTTTACTGTTTATTGTTTGCATTGGTTACCTTCTGCACCTCTATTTCGTATATTACGGGGGTGAACGGCGGCACAATGTCGGCAAGCCCCTTTGCTCCGAAAGCGAGCGGCGAGGGCACTATAAACGTTGCGCTTTCGCCTTCGCTCATGGATGCAAGCGCCGTTACCAGCCCCGCCACCAGCTGCCACTGCTGCCCCCTCACGTAGCGAAAAGGCTGCCCGTCCTTCCCATTGGAGTCGAATTTTGCGCCGTTAAGAAAAAACCCCTCATAGGTAATGTGCATTACATCGCCAAATTTTTCCGGTTTTTTGCCGTTTCCCTGCTTCTTGCGCTTTTTCCAAATATCGCCCACCTTTTTGAAATCCGCATGTTGCCGCAAATAGAGGTTGGTTAAGCGTTTTTCGTAGTCAAGGTAGTCCGCGCAGAATTTTTTGTAGCCATCGTCCAAAATAATGTCGGACTCTACCACGCGCAGCACGCGTATGTTCACCCGCAGCGGTTCGCTGTTGGTTACGTCCTTTACCTTGGGGAAGCTTATTAAGCTTGACAAAAGTATTCTTGCGGGCATTATAAGCCCCACGCTGTCGCCTCGCGAAAAAGTCATAAGGCTTGCTTCGAGCGAATTTTCACTCGGGTCGTCGCCTATCGGCAGCCAGCATACGCGCTCAAAGACTTTAGCCCCCTGCTGCGTTGCTGCGCTCACGGAAAGCCTTACGTAGCATCCCCTGTCAATTTTTACATTCCCCGCGCCCAGAGCGTAAATGCAGTAGCGTATATCGCTGCTCAGCGGGGTGTAGGCTTGTGCTTTTGCGCCAAAAGCAAGCTGTACCAATCCAATAATTAGCCCTACTCCGGCCAACAACTGCCTGCGCCTGAAGCCGGTGTTGGCCGGCTTGCATGCCCAGCTACGGGTCAAGTACACGGTGGCGTTGCCAAGCTTCATACAATGAAATAATTTAAAGAAAAATAATCAGCCATTAATACTCTCCGGCTACTTTTTTTTCGCTACCACTCCCACCCAAAAGTCGCAAACCAGCGGGCTGCGGGGCGGTACTTTATCGCCGTCGCCCAAAAGCCCAAACGCCAGGTAAGCCGGAACAACAAGCCGCAGGTGGCTTCCCTGCCGCACGCCCGTCAAAGCTGTGTTCAAAGCTGTAATGTCGGCGAAGCTTCCCACTCTCACCTCCAGCGGGCGCTGCTCGCTGTAGGTGTAGCATGGCGTGCCGTCTATCAAAAAAATGCTGCCGTACAGCTGCACAGCGTCATCTATTGAGATTTTCGCGCCCCTACCCTCCTCTACCAGCTGGTAAAAGTAGCCGAGCTTGCTTTGCTTCATATCCAGCTGCTGGCGGTTGACGTACGATTGCAGAATATCCTGCTCTTTTTCGCTCAAAAGCTTATTCACCTTTTGTAGCCGCTGCCTGCCCTGCGATACGACCGGCGCGTATGGCTGTTGCTCCGGTCGGCTGCATTGCAGCTGCAAAAGTACAAAAAACGTAAGATATATGAACAAAAATTTGCTTCGCCGTGCTCCCGGCGTTCTAAAAAAAGATGAGGCATTGCGCGTTAGCGCTACAATTTTCTTCAACGTGCCGGATATGTCGGGTAGGTTGGGTAGCATCAAAATTCGTCCTTCAAGATTTTTTCAAAGTAATCTTCGCAATTTTTCAAAGAGTCGAAATATTTTCCGCCTGAGGCGTTGAAATGCCCTCCCCCGTTGAAGTATTTACGCGCCAGCTCACTCACCGAAAGGTCTTTTCCCTTTGACCTGAGCGAAACGCGAATGTGGGTTTTATCCGCAGACTCAATAAACAAGGCCGACAGCCTGACTTTTTTTATGGAGAGCGGGAAGTTTACAAATCCCTCCGTATCGCCGGGCTGAAAGCAAAATTCATCCAGCTCGCTTCGCGAAAGCGCAACGTACGCCGCCCTGTGCCTCGGGAATACCCGCATTTTGCTTTGCAGGCAGTAACCCAGCAGGCGCATACGTTTTTCGGAGTAGCTGTCGTAAATCTTGTTTGCAATTTCGTCTTTGTCTATGCCAAGCTCCATGAGGTCTGCCGCCATGCGAAACGTTTCCGGAGTGTTGACGCCAAAGCTGAACGAGCCTGTATCGGTTACCAGCCCCGCGTACAGCGCTTCGGCTGCGCCCTTGCTCAGCAGCGGTTTTCCGCCCAGCGCCGCCACTATCCGGTAAATAAATTCGGAGGTGGAGCTCATGGAAATATCCGAAAACGCAAGCTGGAACTCGTCGGCGGGCTGCCGGTGGTGGTCAATCAGCACGCGGGGCGCGGCGTGGCTGGCCAGCGCCTCGCCCATGCCGTCCAAGCGGTTGAGAGCGTTGAAATCGAGGCAAAAAATAAGGTCGCAGCCTTTTATGTAGCGCTGCGCCGATTCGCTGCCGTCAGCGTACACAATGGCCTGATCTGCGCCCTCTACCCACCTCAAAAACTCCGGACACCGGTTGGGAAACGCCACGCGCGCCTCCATTTCAGGGTAAGCCGCCTTTAAGTAGCTCCACCACGCCAGCGACGCCCCCACAGCGTCCCCGTCGGGGTTGACGTGAGACGTTACAAGACATTGCCTGGCGTTGCTCAGAAGGTTTCGTAACGCCTCTATATTATTCTTCCAAGTTAACATCAAAAAAATCTAATGGAGAAACCTCTGCGAGAGGTTGCCAAAATGAAACCATAAATGTAGCGTTTTTGGGAAAGCCACAGTATTTTCGGCAGTTAAAGTTTTTTAAACTTACTTAACTCTCAAAAATGGCTTAATGGATTAAATATAAACTTCTTACATTTTTTTATATTTATAAGGTAGTAAAAATCAGCGTTCTTGTGTTTTTTTAATTCCGTCAGGGATGCGCCCCTACACGGGTGGGGAGACGCTGGGGCAAAGCCCCGCGCCAACAGGGAGGAACGAGGTATAACCCCCGTCCGAACGGGGAGCGCCATTCCCAACAAGGCCTACAAGCTGCGGATACTTCAAATAAATTTGTATCTTTGCCGCCGGAAAATTCTTTTATAGCGCAGCAGATGCGCCCCACAGCCAATCGTAATACCTTTTATTCCAATTATTCCAAATTTTCAACATTCGTATAATGCGATACCTTTCAGCTGTTTTTACGCTTGTGATGTTACATGCTACGTATGCGGCGGCGGTTCCGGTAGATTCTGCGCGCCGTTCACGCCAAATTTACCTTGCAGCCCTGTTCCGTCAGGGGAATTTGCTGAAAATGCCCAGCAACGAGATTGCCCAAAACTACTACGCCGGGCTGGATATTCGCGTTGGCCGGCAAACGGACAGCGATTCGCGCAGCCTTTACGACGCGCTGTACCGCTACCCGCACTACGGGATAGGCTACTACATGGGCAACATGAACGGCATTATCATGAACAGCGACATGCAAACGGGCTTTGGCAAGCCGGCGGCGCTGTACGCCTTTTTCGGCAGCCCTGTTTACCGGAGCCGGTGGTGGACGGCCGGCTACGCCATCAGCGCGGGGCTGTCGTACAACTTTAACGCCTACGACCCCGACGAAGCGCCGTACAACGTGCTGGTGGGAAGCAAGCGAAACGCCTACATTGACCTTTCGCTCGACGCTTCGCTGCTGCTGCCGCTTCACTCCACCCTTGTAGCGAGCCTCAGCTTTCAGCACTTCTCAAACGGCTCGTACCAGAAGCCCAACAGAGGGCTGAACTTGCTGTCGGGAGCGCTTGCCTACCAGTGGAACAGCTACGGGAATCGCGATAAGAAGTACGCGCCGAGGGCTACGCCGGCGTGGAAAAATTTGCCGGAGTGGTACCTGTTTTCCGCAAGCGGCGTGCGCATGCTCGATACCGACTTTGACGCAAAAAACCCGCGCAGCGGCAAGCGGTGGTTTTGCCATACCCTCTCCTCTGCGGCAATGCTGCAAACGAGCTATCGCCGTAAGTTCGGAGTGGGGGCAGACTTGTTTTACTTTAGCTGGGGGCAGCACGTGCTCAAGTACCGCGCCCGCGAGGAGGGTAAGGAAACGGTTGCAACCTCCGCAGCCGACGACATGGCGCTGGGCGTGTACGTGGCGCACGAAGTTGGCTACAAGCGCGTGTGGCTCATCACCGATGTGGGCTTTTACCCGTTTGATCGCGTGGGCGACAGGCCTGTCAAGCCAACTATTTACGAGCGCGCGGGGGTAAAGTACTACCTCGGCAACCGCACATTTATGGGGGTTACCATTAAGGCGCACGGCGCAAAGGCCGACTACGTGGAGTGGCTTGTGGGGTATTCGCTTGTGAAAGGTTGAGCGTGGCGGCTTGAGGCCTGATATTTCAACGCTGAGCTTTTCAACCGGAGGATTTCTTGGCTGCCCTGCCTGCGTAAAATTCAATCCCGATACTTTCCAAATTACGAACTTTATGTTTACCTTTGTGCGGGTTTACCGACCGGCAGCGGCTTCCTTACCCTTTGTACGCTACAAAGGCGCGCCCATAAACCTTTAATACGGTGGCGACAACGTCTGCCATTCAAAATTTCAAAATTCCTTAACTCCTGATTATGGTAAAAATAATTCCGGCCATTGACGTCATTGATGGGAAGTGCGTGCGGCTCACCAGGGGCGACTACGCTCAAAAAAAGGTGTACAGCGAAAATCCGCTGGAGGTTGCCAAGCAGTTTGAGGGTAAAGGCTACACGCGCCTGCACGTGGTAGATTTGGACGGGGCAAAGGCGCAGCACATTGTCAACTACAGGGCGCTGGAGCAGATAGCCACGCGCACGCAGCTGGTGGTGGACTTTGGCGGAGGGCTAAAAACTGCCGACGACCTGCGCATAGCCTTTGAGTGCGGCGCGGCTATGGTAACGGGCGGCAGCATTGCCGTAAAGAATCCCGATGAATTTACGCGCTGGATAGCCCGCTACGGCGGCGACAAAATCATTCTGGGCGCGGACGTGGTGGACGAAAAAATTGCGGTGAGCGGCTGGCAGGAGAGCACGCAGGAGGATTTGCTACCCTTTATTGCGGGCTATGTCGAAAAGGGCGTTACGCAGGTCATCTGCACCGACGTGAGCAAGGACGGCATGTTGCAGGGCGCAAACGTTGCCCTGTACCGCAAAATCCTTGAGCATTTTCCCTCGCTGTACCTCATTGCCAGCGGCGGCGTAAGCCGCAGGAGCGACGTGGAAGACTTGCAGAAAGCGGGCGTTCCGGCGGTAATCGTGGGCAAGGCGTTTTACGAAGGGAGAATGTGAGTTGAGAATTGAGAGTTATTGCTTGCGCCTCCCAAAGTCCCGCAGGGACGGCACTTGGGGACGGCAACAAGCGTCGTCCTGTGGGTTTAAGACCCTGTCAGGGTTGGGAATTGAGTTAAGGTCGTAACATAAACAAAAATACTAACTATAAATTTGGAATCATGATGACATATACTTACTGCGGCAGCAGCGGCTTGCAGCTTCCGCGCATATCGCTGGGGCTTTGGCACAACTTTGGCGATACGGACAGGTTTGACGTTGCCGCAGACATTGTAAAGTATGCCTTTGACAACGGCATTACGCACTTTGACCTTGCCAACAACTACGGGCCTCCGGCAGGCAGCGCCGAAGTTAACTTTGGCAGGATGCTCAAAACCACCCTCGCCGGCCACCGCGACGAGCTGGTGATAAGCACCAAAGCCGGACACCTCATGTGGCCCGGCCCGTACGGTGACGGCGGCTCGCGCAAGTACCTAATCGGCAGCCTTGACCAAAGCCTCCGGCGTATGGGGCTGGAGTACGTGGACATTTTCTACTCGCACCGCTACGACCCCCAAACGCCCATAGAGGAAACTATGCAGGCGTTGATAGACGTGGTGAAACAGGGCAAAGCGCTCTACGCCGGCATATCAAAGTATCCGGTGGCGGAAGCCGAAAAAGCTTACAAGCTATTGGCGGCGCAGCACGTGCCCTGCTTGGTAAATCAGGATAGATACAGCCTGCTGTCGCGCCACGTGGAGTCGGGCGTGCTGGATGCTGCGGAGCGCAACGGCGTTGGCTTTGTAGCGTTTTCGCCGCTGGCGCAGGGGCTGCTTAGCGCAAAGTACCTCAACGGTATCCCGAGCGACTCCCGCGCCGCCAAGCCGCACGGCTTTTTGCAGCGCGAACAGGTAACCGAAGAAATTGTAAAAAAGGTGGCGCAGCTCAACGAGCTTGCCCTCCGGCGCGGACAAACCCTCGCAGAAATGGCCATTGCATGGCTACTCAAGGATGCTCGCGTAACCTCCGTGATTGTGGGAGCCAGCAGCGTAGAGCAGCTTAAGCAAAACATCGGCGCAGTGAATAACGCCACCTTTACAAGCGAAGAGCTGGAGCAAATAGGTTGAAAATTGAAAGTTGAAAGTTATTGCTAACGCCGAGTAGTCCCTGCGGGACTTGCTGTCGTAGGTTAATGTGCTCTCGTTGCAACAAAGTCATTTTTCATTTTTCATTTTTCATTATTAATTATTCATTATTCCATGCCAAACATACCCTTAGCAGAGCGGATTCGACCGCAAACGCTGGACGACTACATCGGGCAGCAGCACTTGGTGGGGACAAAGGCCGTGCTGCGACAAATGATAGAGGGCGACAAGCTGAGCTCTTTTATCCTTTGGGGGCCGCCCGGCGTGGGCAAAACAACGCTGGCGCGTATTATCGCCAACCGGCAAAACCGCAAGTTCTACACGCTTAGCGCAGTGAACGCCGGCGTAAAGGACGTGCGCGAGGTGATTGAGGACGCTAAGCGGCAGCGCTTTTTCAATACGCCGAACCCGATTCTGTTTATTGATGAAATTCACCGCTTCTCAAAGTCGCAGCAAGATTCGCTGCTGGGCGCGGTGGAGCACGGAACGGTTACGCTCATCGGCGCAACCACCGAAAACCCTTCGTTTGAGGTCATTTCGCCGCTGCTGTCGCGGTGCCAAGTGTACGTGCTCAAGTCGCTGGAGGCAGCCGACTTGAAAATCCTGCTGGAGCGAGCCATTACCACCGATACCTACCTGAAGCCGCTGCACATTAACGTTGAGGAAACGGAGGCGTTGTTCCGCTTTTCGGGTGGCGACGCCCGAAAGCTGCTCAACGTGCTGGAGATTGTGGCAAGCTCGTTCGACGGCAACGAAATCACCATCAACAACAGCATCGTAACCGAGCGGCTACAGGAAAATATCGCCCTGTACGACAAAAACGGCGAGCAACACTACGACATCATTTCGGCGTTCATAAAAAGTATGCGCGGCAGCGACCCCAACGCGGCGGTGTACTGGCTGGCGCGTATGATTGAGGGCGGCGAAGACCCGCTGTTCATTGCCCGCCGCATGGTGATACTGGCCGCCGAAGACGTAGGCTTGGCGAACCCCAACGCGCTGCTCATGGCGCAAGCCTGCTTTGACGCTGTTAAGGTTATCGGGATGCCCGAAGGACGGATTGTGATGGCGCAGTGCGCGGTTTACCTGGCCACAAGCCCCAAGAGCAACGCCTCGTACATGGCGGTTGAGGCCGCCATAGCGCAGGTACGTCAATCGGGCGATTTGCCCGTGCCGCTCCACCTGCGCAACGCCCCCACAAAGCTCATGAAAGACCTCGGATACCACAAGGGATACAAGTATGCGCACGACTATCAGAGCAACTTTGTGGAGCTCGACTATCTGCCCGATAAAATTTCGGGAACAACTTTTTACGTACCGGGCGATAGCGCCAAAGAGCGCGAAATAAAGGCTCGACTGGAGCAGCTGTGGAAGGGAAAATACCAAATGTAAATGACTTTGTTGCAACGAGAGCACATTAGAAAATTCTGAATTCTGAATTTTGAATTTTGAATTTTGAATTGGCTGATGCCGGGCAAGCCCCGCAGGGACGACGCTTGAAAGCGACAATATGTGTCGTTCCTGCGGGACTTGCTGTCGGTCAATAAGTGATTGTAAGTTTATTAGGCTTTATATAGTAATCTGCTCTCGTTGCAACAAAGTCCACAGGAATTGCGAGTAAAGAATTACAAATTATCAATGCTAAACCTCATACAGAATTTTCCGACGGTAGCGCTGGCGCATGGCGAATTTCCGGCGCACAGCTTGGCGCTGCAACAGCTGCGAAGCGCAACCACCATTGTATGCTGCGACGGCGCTGTTGAAAGCTTGCTGCAATTCGGCATGGAGCCAACCTGCATTGTGGGCGACTTGGACAGCATCCCGCCGGAGCTGAAAGCCCGCTTTGCCGACAAAATTCACCGCGTGGCGGAGCAGGAAAGCAACGACCTCACAAAATCCATCAACTTTTGCAGGCAAAAGGGGTATAGGGAGGTTACCATTCTTGGCGCAACCGGAAAACGGGAAGACCATACGCTGGGCAACATATCGCTCTTGGCTGGCTACGCGAAGGAGCTGAGCGTGCAAATGCTCACGGACTACGGCGTGCTAAACGCAATCCGCCACGACGCGACCTTTGAGAGCTTTGCAGGGCAGCAAACGTCAATATTTTGCCTGTCGCCGCAGACGAAAATCACCACCCGGGGGCTGAAGTACCCTGTCAGCAACGCTTCCCTGCCCCTGTGGTGGATGGGCACGCTGAA
>JAITAP010000079.1 GCA_031284065.1 Prevotellaceae bacterium | reverse complement strand
AAGTTTTGAATTCTTGCTGCGTCTGTGCTATTGTCACATTTGAGCAAATTAAATACACAAGCATGCTTGTGCATTTTATGAAATTAACGGGTGCTTTCATTTTCTGTTGAATTTATATTCAAATTAATAATTTGTTGATTGGCGATGTCTACGTTAGTATAATCTATTATTGATGTTTTGTAATCTTTAAGTTTATCAGCATAGGCTTTAGGAATATAATACTCTCTAAAAGAAAGGCTACCAGCACTTTCCACATTATCTTGACTCAATAAATATGGAGATACTTTAATTGTCTGCGACTGGTTTCCCCCCAAACATAATATCTGGTCATTCCCTATTTTCCCGACCACAAAGGTTACGTGTCCACTTGTTGTATAATCTCCATTCTTTCCTATTCCCCGTAGGGGAATAATATCAATAGAAAAAACGTGCGCCATCTCTTTTCCTATTCCCCGTAGGGGATTAATAGAAAATGGCGATGCTGTTAAATCCCTACGGGATAGGCTAAGGGCGAAAGCGGGCAAAATCTTTTCTATTGACATTATTCCCCTACGGGGAACCGGAGCGAAGCGGAGCTCGGCGAAGCCAATTGGAAACTCGGCGAAGCCAATTGCCGCATGTTTTTCTAATGTGCTCTCGTTGCAACAACGTCTTTTAAAGTTGTGAACGGCGTGAAACCGTTGGCATTTCCACCGCTCAACGCCACCGTGAGTAATGGTGGGAGATTCCTCGCTTCGCTCGGAATGACGCGAGGCGTTCGGAATGACGCGGAACGTTCGGAATGGCGCAAAGCGTTCAACTCGTAATTCCTAATTCTTCAACAAGTACTCCGCTATTCCTTTGGCTGCGTTACGCCCCGATTCGATGGCGCGTACTACAAGGCTTGCGCCCAGGGCGGCGTCGCCGGCGGCGAAAATTTTTGCGGACGAGGTGCGGTTTCCGTCGGCAACGCTGATGTTTTTGCGCTCGTTGAGCGCTACCCCCAGCTCCTTAACCAGCCCGTCGTACACGGGGTGAACAAATCCCATAGCCAAAAGCACCAAATCCGCCTTTATCGTTTCCGTGCGTCCGGTGTGCTTCATTTGCCGGCGACCCGTTTCGGGGCATACCGTCCACGCTACCTCCTCGACTTCCACAGAGGTTACTGCGCCGTTTTCTCCCCTAAACCGGCGAGTATCCAGCAGCCAGCGCCTTGTGCAGCCCTCCTCGTGCGAGGATGAGGTTTTCAGCGTTAACGGATACGCAGGCCATGGCGTACTTGGGTTTTCGCCTTCAGGCGGCTTGGGCATGATTTCTATCTGGGTTACGCTCAACGCCCCCTGCCGGACGGAAGTTCCCACGCAGTCGCTGCCGGTATCGCCTCCTCCAATAACTAAAACGTGCCTGCCTTTTGCCGTGATGCGCTCCTGCGGCGGTATCTGCTGCCCATCGACCACCCTGTTTTGCTGGCGGAGGAGCTGTAGCGCAAAGTAAACGCCTTTCAGCTCTCTGCCTTCTACCTTTAAATCGCGCGGCACGCCCGCCCCAATGCAGAGGCAAACAGCGTCGTGCTCCGCAAGTAGCTTTTCGGGCAAAAGGTCTTTCCCGACCTCAACATTGGTGATAAACTTTATCCCCTCCTGCTCCATCAGCTCAGCGCGGCGGTCAATGATTTTTTTGTTGAGCTTGAAATCCGGTATTCCCAGCCGGAGCAGCCCGCCAACAGCTTCGTCCTTTTCGTAAACGGTAACGTTAAATCCTGCACGGTTAAGCCGGTTTGCTGCGGACAGCCCTGCCGGGCCGGAGCCAACGACTGCAACCCGCCGGCTTAGCCTCTTTTTGGGGGGCTGTGGCGTAACGGACAGCTCGTCAAACGCTTTTTCGGCAACGGCAACCTCATTCTCCCGTATGGTAACAGGCTCGTGAGAGAGCGCCAGCACGCAGGATTTTTCGCATAAGGCGGGGCAAACTCTGCCCGTAAATTCGGGAAAATCGTTGGTGGCAGTCAAAATTTTGTATGCTTCGTGCCATTTTCCTCTGTAAAGCGCGTCCTGCCACTCGGGTTGACAGTTGCCGAGCGGACACGCCCAGTGGCAAAAAGGCACGCCGCAATCCATGCAGCGCGAAGCCTGCGCGCGCCTGTCCTCCGTGTTGAGCGTTTGCTCCACCTCTGCGTAGTCGCCTATACGATCGTTGAGCGCCCTGTATCCCGCTTCCTTGCGGGCAACGCTTAAAAATGCTTTTGGATTTCCCATGTTTATGATTAGATTTCTTTGCGCAAATTCAACGCCTCTAATTTTATGTGTGTTCGGATTTAACAGCGCAAAGGTAAAAAATTTTTGTGTTAGAAAAGAAAAAGAGGCTAAATCTTTTTTTGAGGCGATGCTTATCGCAAGAAGGCGGTTCGCGAACCGCCCTGCGTGGGGTTATTCACATTGAAATCCTAAATTAGGCGAATAAAATTTTGAGAATCCAGCAATTCTGTAAATAGCGCCGCAAAAAAGAATTTTTAGCGGGCAAAAAAAGCTATCTTTGCAGCGAAATTTTTACAAGTAAAGGAAAAATGATTTTTTTGTACAATGTAGGGTTACTGCTGTACGGGCTTGCCATGCACGTTGGAGCGCTCTTTTACCCTAAGGCGCGTAAGCTGGTTTGCGGGCAGCGCAGAGCGTTGCGCGAGCTGAAGCGGGCAATGGCCGGTCGCGGGCAGCGCAAGGTGGCGTGGTTTCACTGCGCGTCGCTTGGCGAATTTGAGCAGGGGCGACCCGTTATCGAAGCGCTGCGCAGGCAGCGCCCCGACGCATTTGTGCTACTCACCTTTTTTTCGCCGTCGGGCTACGAGGTGCGCAAGAATTACGCCGTCGCCGACTGCGTGTGCTACATGCCGCTCGACTTGTGGTGGGTTGCGCAAAGGTTTGTGAAGCTCGTTGCTCCGGATATTGTGGTATTTGTCAAGTATGAATTTTGGTACAACTACCTTAAGCAGCTTCACCGGCAGGGCGTCAAGGCCTACGTTGTGTCGGCAATTTTTCGGGAGCAGCAGGCTTTTTTCGACCAGCTGTACGGTAAATTCTTTGTGCGGATGCTAAGCTTTTGCGAACACATTTTTGTGCAGAATAGCGATTCGCTGGATTTGCTGGATTCGGTTGGCGTAAGCAACGCCTCGTGCGCCGGCGATACGCGCTTTGACCGCGTGCTTGAGGTAGCGGCAACCGCCAACGCTCTGCCGCAGCTATCGCAATTTGCCGCGCCGGACAAGCTAACGCTGGTGGCAGGCAGCACCTGGCCTCCCGATGAGGAGCTGCTCGCTAGGCTGGTTAATAAAATACCCAACATGAAGCTTATTATAGCGCCGCACGAGGTGAGCGAAAGCAGAATGCTCGGCTTGCTCGCAAAGTTCAGCAAGCCTGCGCTGTGCTACTCGCAGTGGCAAAAAAACACGGAGGTTAACCTTGCCGATTACAGCATTTTTGTGGTAGATGCGGTGGGATTTCTCTCGTCGCTCTACCGGTTTGGGTCAATGGCATACGTTGGCGGAGGGTTTGGCGCAGGGATTCACAACATACTCGAAGCCGCAGTATTTGGTATTCCGGTAATTTTTGGCAGCAACTACCAAAAGTTTCGCGAGGCCACCGATTTAGCCCGGCTGGGCGGGGCTTTTCCCGTATCCTCGCCGGCGGAGCTGCTCAACGTGGTAACCATGCTAAGCTGCGACAGCCAGCGCCGCGAGCAAAGCGGCAATACATGCCTAAGCTACGTACAGCAACACAAAGGCGCAACTGAAATTATTATGAAGCGGCTTACGCCGTAGAGATTTTGAACTACGCATGGCGCGGAATGGCTTGAGCCCGGAGTAAACGGCAAGCATTGCCTTACCGAATCCTTTTCACAAAGTCCGTAGGGCTTTCGTTGTAGTAATCCTTAAAACATTTGGCAAAATACGAAGGCGCAGTAAATCCCACATCGTAGCATACTTCCGAAATACGGACTTCGGTGGTCGAGAGCAAATAGTACGCTTTTTTCAACCGCATAATGCGCAGCAGCTCGTTGGGCGAATAGTTGGTTTTATGGAAATGTCGATGAATGAAATGTACATTCAATGTATCGGTATCAAGCGTGCAGCTGCCATAATTGGTCTGATTAATTTGACTTACAACATGTTTCGTAAAATTCAACTTGAAGCAGTCAAAGGATAGCTGTATCCTGACATGAACAAATAAAATAATGATTATCGTATATGATACCTAAATTCATTTTTGTAGGCGACCGAAGCCACTAGCAAGCGCTCAAACTGCCACTCGCCAAAGTATCTGCGATTGAATTTGTAACAAAACTCATTCAAGTAATT
>JAITAP010000078.1 GCA_031284065.1 Prevotellaceae bacterium | reverse complement strand
CGTAAAACCTCATTTCCACCAACAAAGCGACCTCCGCAGCTTCGGGGTTAAAGTTAGATGCGTTTGCCATGCGCCAGCGCTTCGCCGCTCATTCCAAAAATTTCATGTATATTTGCACGAGAAACGACTTTGTTGCAGCGAGAGCACATTACTATATAAAACCTGCGACAGCAAGTCCCGCAGGGGACTTATACGGCGTCAGCCAATTCAGAATTTAAATTTTTTCCTCAAGTTCTCATTGCAACAAAGTCACGAGAAAATATTGGCATAAGCTCAGCTTTCGATTACGCGGCGGGCGTTATATCAACAACTTTAATACTGCAACGTGATGACAATAAAGCAACATATAAAAACCAACAACGAATTAGTACAAGTTTATGTCAAGTTTTTTTGGGAAAACATGGTGGGGATTGCAGTGGCTAAACTCTCTGGCAAATATTGACTACAGCAACCGCCTGCCGCGCGGCAGCGCATACGCCAAAAAGGGCGCCGTCAAGTCGCTCGAAATTCGCGGCAACGCCATACTCGCCAAAGTGCAGGGAACTTGCCCAAGCCCCTACAACATAAAAATTACCGTCCCAACGTTTTCCGAAAAAGAGGTGGCAGCGTTGGTTGCCGAACTTGTTGAAAAGCCCGCCGTCATATCAAAGCTGCTGAACCGCGAGCTCGACCCCGAAGCGCTGCGAATTGCCGAGCAACGGGGGCTGCGGGTATTTCCCCGCCGGTGGAGCGACCTGGACATGGCGTGCAGCTGCCCGGACGACGCGGTGCCCTGCAAGCATCTGGCGGCGGTGATTTACAAAATTAGCGCCGAAATTGACAACAACCCCTTCCTGATTTTTCAGCTGCACAACGTTGACCTGCCTAAGGAACTCGAAAAAGTTGACGTGCACGTGCTGACCGGGCAAACCGAAATACCCCGCCTTGCGGAGGCGCTCGGGCTGCCGGACGGCAAGCCGGAGGCAACGAAACCGCTGCCGGCAGCCAACGACGAAGCCGCGCTCCGCTCCGTAGATTTCTCCACGCTAACCCCTACCACCGACGCGCTGGCGCAGCTGCTGCCCGACGCGCCGGTGTTTTACCGCAACGCGGGAAATTTTAAGGAAAAATACGTGGCGCTGCTGCACAAGGCCGGAAAAAACGCCGCGCAAATACTCGGCAACAAGGCTTCGCTCGGCAGCTTTTTTCATTCGTCCCCCGCGCTGCGCGGCGCGGCCGCAGGGGAAGCAACCGCAACCCTTGTCGGCACGCACACCGACGTGCAGCTGTCCATTGACGACGAAAACAAGCCGGCCGTGCTGCTCAACGGCGAAAAGGCGGCGGATTTGCTCGAGGAGCTTATCCCCGCGCTGTGGGCAATACCTCCGGCGCGGCTGCGCGACTACCGCCCGTCGGTGGCGGCGCTGCACGCGCTGCTGCTGTACGCCGTCAACCTGATTGCCAGCGGCGCGGTAACGCCGCAAATCGTCAGGTCCGGCAGCAAGCAATACTGCGTCCGGTGGCTACCGGCAACGCTCAGTAGCGAAGTCCGCGCGCTCACGGAGAAGCTGGAGCCGCTGCTGCCGCCAAGCCTGCTGCTGTGGAGCGGAAAAATGCCGCTGGACGGGGATAAGGCGACAGGGGTAGCGTCGGTATTGCTCAACGCCCTGCTGCATCGCCTGACCGAAGAGCACGGCAGCGACATTTTTCTTGACCTGTTCTTTGGCGGCATTGGCTACGCGTTCAGCTTGCCCGGCGAGGAGGCTCTCCCCGGCGGCATTAGCGCGTGGCTACAGCGCTACTACATTGCGCGGGGGCAGTACCGGCTGGGCATTGTGGTGGACGAGCGGGAAGACGACAAGTTCTGCGTGAGCGTCAACGTGAGCGACAGCGAAAATCCGCTCGGCAAGCCAACGCCGCTCAACGATATTCTGAGCCTGAAAAAGCATGGCAAAATCCGCTTCAAGGCGCTGCAACCGCTGGCGCTGCTCAGCTCGTTCATTCCCGGCCTCGACCGCTACATCAACGCAAAGGGCAAGTCGGAAATCATCATGAGCAACGCGGAGTTTGCCCAGCTCCTGACGCAAGCCATTCCGGTTATTGAGCTGCTCAACATCAACGTGCTGCTCCCAAAATCGCTGCGAGAAATACTGCGCCCCAAGGCAAGCGTGCAGCTACGCCAAAAAAGCAAGGACAACACCGGCTTTATGTCGATGGAAAAGCTGCTCGACTTTGAGTGGCAAGTTGCCCTTGGCGACACGGTGATGAGCGAAACCGAATTTAAGTCTATCCTGAAAAACAGCGCGGGGCTTATCAAGTACAAGGCGCAGTACATTTACGTTTCGTCCGAAGATTTGAGCAAGCTGCAAAAGCACTTTTCTTCCGCAAAAGCCATGTCGCCCTGCGAGCTGCTGCGCACCGCTCTGAGCAACGACTACTACGGCGCCAAGGTTGCCCTGACCGGCGAGGTAAAGGCGCTGATAAAAAAGCTGACCCACACGGCAGAAATCCCGCTGCCCCAAGCGCTGGACGCGCAGCTCCGCCCCTACCAGCAGCGCGGATTTTCGTGGATGTACTGCAACGCCCAAATTGGCTTCGGCAGCATCATTGCCGACGATATGGGCTTGGGAAAAACCGTGCAGGTAATCGCCATGCTGCTGAAGCTAAAGGAGGAGGGGGCGCTGAAAAAGAAAAAAGCGCTGGTGGTTGCCCCCACCGGCCTGCTCGCCAACTGGCAGGCGGAAGTCGAAAAATTTGCCCCTTCGCTGGACGTAATGCTCTACCACGGCGTAAAGCGAGAGCTGGAGGAGAACGGCAAGTACGACGTGCTGCTCACCTCCTACGGCGTTGTCCGCAGCGACGCGGCGGCGCTGAAAAAGAAAAAGTGGTACGCGGTGGTGATTGACGAGGCGCAAAACATAAAGAACTACGAAACCGCCCAGAGCAAGGCCGTCAAAAGTATTCCGGCGGAAACGTTTATCGCCATGAGCGGCACGCCGGTAGAAAATCGCCTGAGCGAGCTGTGGAGCATAATGGACTTTTGCAACCGCCACTTTCTGGGAAACCTCGCCGAATTTCGCGAAGCGTTTGCCACCCCCATCCAAAACCGGCACGACGTTGCGGCCGCCGACAAGCTCAGGAAAATCATCGCGCCCTTCATGATGCGGCGGCTCAAAAGCGACAAAGCCATCATTAGCGACCTGCCGGACAAAATCGAAATCGACAACTTTGCCTGCCTGACCAAGGCGCAAGCCGGGCTATACGAAAAAACGCTGCACGAGGCCATGAAGTCCATCGAAAACATTGAGAAAACCGACCGGCAGTCGCTATTCGTGCGCAAGGGGTTGGTGCTGCAAATGATTTCTGCGCTCAAGCAAATCTGCAACCATCCCACCAATTTTTTGAAAAATAACGTAATGGACGCATCCCTTTCGGGAAAAATGGACTTGCTGTTCGACAAGCTGGACGGCATTATGGAGGCGAACGAAAAGGCGCTCATCTTTACGCAATTTGCCGAAATGGGTCGCCTGCTGCAACACTTCATCGCCGAGCGCTTCGACAGAAAGCCGCTGTTCTTCCACGGCGGCTGCACCCTGAAGCAGCGCAAGGCAATGGTAGATACATTCCAGCTCAGCGGCGACGACAAGCTGTTTATCCTTTCGCTCAAAGCCGCCGGCACGGGCTTGAACCTCACCGCTGCCAACCACGTTATCCACTACGACCTCTGGTGGAACCCCGCTGTAGAGGCGCAGGCCACCGACCGCGCCTACCGCATCGGGCAAAAAAACAACGTAATGGTGCACCGCTTCATCACCAAAGGCACCTTTGAGGAGCACATCAACGAAATGATACAGCGCAAAAAGGAGCTCGTAAACCTCACCATCGCCAACGGCGAAAGCTGGATTGGCAACCTCAGCAACACGGAGCTCAGGGGCATATTTGAGCTCAGATGAAATGGAGTGTTTCGGCATTGGGGGTTGGTAAGGAGAGGCTAAATACGGAGAAAGGGGGCTTTATGTAAACCCCGTCTCTATTCTGCGTAATCTTGGCGTAAACGGGCATACGCCCGTTTTTTACGCTTGTTGTCATGAAGAACAACTCTTTTTCAGCGTTACCATTTTTTGAGTGATTTTTGCAGCACAAATATATTCAAGCCACACGATTTTTGTTCATTTTTGCGCACAAAAAAAAGCCCCGCATTGCTGCGAGGCTTGCTGCGGCTTGTATTCCGCCGGTGATCCCAGAGGGATTCGAACCCCCGACCCACAGATTAGAAATCTGTTGCTCTATCCAGCTGAGCTATGAGACCAATTTGCGGTGCAAAGATACAAAAAGATACAATTATAAGA
>JAITAP010000051.1 GCA_031284065.1 Prevotellaceae bacterium | reverse complement strand
AAGTCCCGCAGGGACGACACTTGATTAACCGTAGGCTTTAGCCTACGGCTATGGCTACAGACATCGCCTTAAGTCCCGCAGGGACGACACTTTGGAGGCGACAGCAAGTGTCGTCCCTGCGGGACTTACACGGCGTCAGCCAATTCAGAACTTAAATTTTTCCTCAAGTTCTCGTTGCAACAAAGCATAATTGCAAGCTTTCAAATTCTTTTGTACCTTTGCGCCCACAACTATATTTCTCTACATGAAGCAGCTCGATACAACGCTAATGCACCCTGCGGAGCAGCTTACGGTTATCATCAGCCGTATTTACCGCAGCGGAATGACCACCACCTCCGGCGGCAACCTCTCCATAATGGATGAGAACGGCGATATATGGATTACGCCAAGCGCCATAGACAAAGGCTCGCTGACGGCAAAGGATATTGTGCGCATAAAAGCCGACGGAACCATTGCGGGCTTGCACAAGCCCTCGTCGGAGTACCCTTTCCACAAGGCGATATACAACATGCGCCCGCAGATGAAGGCGGTTATCCATGCGCACCCTCCGGCGCTGGTTTCGTTCAGCATTGCCCACCAAATTCCCAATACCAACATTATTCCGCAGGCCAAGAAGGTGTGCGGCGCGGTCGGATTTGCCCCCTACGACCTGCCGGGCAGCCGGCAGCTGGGCGATAAAATTGCCGCCGAGTTTGAGGCGCACCCCGACTACAAGGCGGTTATCATGGAAAATCACGGCGTGGCGCTCTGCGGCGAAGACATGATGGACGCTTACCAGCGCTTTGAGACGCTGGAGCTGTGCGCCCGCACCATCCTCAACGCGCACACTCTGGGAGAGCCCGTATATTTGAGCGATACGCAGATTGAGCAGTTTGAGCAGGCGCTCGAGGTGGCGCATCCGCGCTTCATGGGCGCTACCTACCCCTCCGACGAGCGCGCCATTCGCACCGAAATCTGCCGAATGGTACGCCGCTCCTGCGACCAGGGGCTGATGATAAGCACCTACGGCACCATTTCCGTGCGGTGGCGGGGCAACGATTTTCTCATTACGCCGGCGGGAATACCGCGCTTCGACATGGAGCCGGAGCACATTGTTCAGGTGAAGAACGGCATGGTGGAGGCGGGCAAAAACCCCAGCCGCTCCATTGCGCTCCATCAGGCAATTTACCAGAGCAACCCCAACATCAACTCCATCATCCTTACGCAATCGCCCAACCTGATGGGCTTCTGCACGTCGGGCGTGAAATTCGACGTGCGCACTATCCCCGAAAGCTGGATTTTTTTGCAGGACGTGCCGCAGGTACCCTTTGGAATACAGTTTGAGAACCCTCAAGCCATATCGGACATGGTAAAGAAAGTTCCGGCGGCGCTGCTGAGCAACGACTCCGTGCTGGTTACCGGCGACAAGCTGCTGCAAACGTTCGACAAGCTGGAGGTGGCAGAATTTAGCGCCAAATCGCTCATCATGGCAACCCCCATCGGAAAGCTCCACCCCATCAACGATACGCAGGTGGAGGAGCTGCGCGTGTCATTCAACGTAGGACTGTAAGAAATGGAGTCATCATCTTTCCTTTTTGCGCTGCTGCTTACGCTCTTTGCCGGATGCAGCACCGGCGTGGGCAGCGCGCTGGCTTTTTTTGCAAAAAAAACAAACACAAAGTTCCTTGCCACAGCGCTGGGCTTTTCGGCAGGAGTCATGGTGTACGTTTCGTTTGTGGAGCTCTTCCCGCAGGCGCAGGAGCTGCTGCTGGCGGGCAGTAGCGCTTTCCCCAAGCTGAGCGTTGTTGCTGCATTTTTTGCAGGAATAGCGCTCATATTCTTAATCGACATGCTGATTCCAAAATCGGAAAACCCCCACGAGGTGCACCTTGTGGAGGAAATGCACCGGAGCAACCCTGACCGCCTCAAGCAAACGGGAGCGCTGATGGCGCTCGCCATTGGGATACATAACTTCCCCGAAGGAATTGCAACGTTCGCGTCGGCATACCTCAGCCCCGAAATTGCCATCCCCGTGGCGGTTGCCATTGCCATACACAACATCCCCGAAGGAATAGCGGTGTCCGTCCCCATTTACTACGCAACGGGAAGCCGCAAAAAAGCGTTCTGGTACTCCTTCCTTTCGGGAATGGCAGAGCCCGTCGGCGGGCTGATAGGCTACTTCTTGCTCCTGCCGTTTTTATCCCCCTGCTCGCTGGGGTTAGTAATGGCGGGAGTTGCGGGAATTATGGTTTTCGTTTCGGTCGATGAGCTGATTCCCGCCGCCGAGAGGTACGGAGAACACCACTACGCCATCTTCGGCTTCGTTGGCGGAATGGCGCTCATGGCGCTAAGCCTGCTGATGCTGTAGCCCCCTACCCTACTCCCGCCGTCGGCCGGCACACTTTCCCGCGCACCTCCCCCAGCCGCCTCTACAGCATGTCATTTTGTCAGCGCCCCGCTGCTGGCATAGTAGTTGATAAGGTAGAGGTGGGATTTTTTGCAAACATTTATTGAATAACATAAAATACAAAAGCAAAATGGGAAAAGTAATCGGAATTGATTTAGGAACTACCAACTCATGCGTGGCCGTGATGGAGGGCAGCGAACCGGTAGTAATTGCAAACAACGAGGGGCGGCGCACAACGCCCTCTATCGTGGCCTTTGCCGACGGCGGCGAGCGCAAAGTCGGCGACCCGGCCAAGCGGCAATCCATCACAAACCCGCACAAAACGGTGTACTCTATCAAGCGGTTTATGGGCGAAACTTTCGATAAGGTGCAGACCGAAGTAAAGCGCGTGCCCTACGAGGTGGTGCACGGAGACGGCAACACGCCCCGCGTGAAGATTGACGACAGGCAGTTCACACCGCAGGAAATTTCGGCAATCATCCTCCAAAAGATGAAAAAAACCGCCGAAGACTACCTGGGGCAAACAATAACCGAAGCCGTGATTACCGTGCCGGCATACTTTAGCGACAGCCAGCGGCAGGCAACTAAGGAAGCCGGCGAAATTGCAGGGCTTAAGGTGCTGCGCATCATCAACGAGCCCACGGCGGCGGCGCTTGCCTACGGCCTGGACAAGAAGCAAAAAGACCAGAAAATTGCCGTGTACGACCTCGGCGGCGGCACGTTCGACATCTCTATCCTTGAGGTGGGCGACGGCGTTTTTGAGGTGAAATCTACCAACGGCGATACCCACCTCGGCGGCGACGACTTTGACCAAGTGCTCATTGACTGGCTTGCCGAAGAATTTAAGCGCGAAAACAGTATCGACCTGCGCAAAGACCCTATGGCGCTGCAACGCCTGAAAGAGGCTGCCGAAAAGGCCAAAATAGAGCTGTCGAGCAGCACGCAAACAGAGGTCAACCTGCCCTACATCATGCCGGTGGACGGAATACCAAAGCACCTCGTTAAAACCCTGAGCCGCGCCAAGTTTGAGCAGATGATTGCGCCGCTCGTAGAGCGCTCCATCGCGCCCTGCCGCAAAGCCATGCAAGACGCGGGGCTGTCCAACAGCGATATTGACGAAATAATTCTGGTAGGCGGCTCAACCCGCGTGCCGGCGGTGGTAGATGCGGTGGCAAAGTTCTTCGGCAAAGCTCCCTCCAAAGGCGTAAACCCCGATGAAGTGGTAGCCGTAGGCGCGGCCATACAGGGCGGCGTGCTCACCGGCGAGGTGAAAGACGTGCTGCTGCTCGACGTTACGCCGCTCTCGCTGGGCATCGAAACGCTGGGCGGAGTGATGACCAAGCTCATTGAGGCAAACACCACCATCCCCACCAAAAAGAGCGAAACGTTCAGCACGGCGAGCGACAACCAGCCATCCGTAGAAATTCACGTGCTACAGGGCGAACGCCCCATGGCGCGCGACAACAAAACCATCGGACGCTTCCACCTCGACGGAATACCGCCCGCAATGCGCGGCGTGCCCCAGATTGAGGTTACGTTCGACATTGACGCCAACGGCATCCTGCACGTTTCGGCAAAAGACAAGGGCACCGGCAAGGAGCAAAAGATACGCATTGAGGCGTCGAGCGGGCTGAACGACGAGGAAATCAGGCGCATGCGCGACGAGGCTAAGGCAAACGAAGACGCCGACAAGAAAGAGCGCGAAAAGATAGACAAAATCAACGCCGCCGACGGCCTAATCTTCAACACCGAAAAGCAGCTCAAGGACTACGGCGATAAGCTGCCCGCCGACAAGAAATCCGCCATTGAGGCCGCGCTTGGCAAGCTGAAAGAGGCGCACAAGGCGCAAGACCCGGCCGCCATCGACGCCGCCACCACAGAGCTCAACTCCGTATGGCAAGCCGCCTCGCAGGATTTGTACAGCGCCATGAACGCCCAGCAGGGCGGCGCCGACAACCCCTTTGGCGGAGCAGCCGACCCGTTTGGCCAGGCCGCCGCAGGCGCCAACCCCGCCGGAGGTCAGGG